>JBDLIO010000037.1:0-10188 GCA_039714865.1 Acidobacteriota bacterium
AGCCATTCCGGTATCTGGGTCGGTCACACCGGCATGAAGACTGTGGATGGCCTGGGTCAGGGGCGAAATTCCCGCCACCCCGGTTCCCGGCAGGGCGTTGCTCGAGTGACACGCGGCACACAGAATCGACCGGCCACCAACGGCAGTTGCCTCCAGTCCTCCCGGATCGAACGACAAGGCCGCCAACGCGTCGATGAAGACCGGGTTCCCGCCATCCGTCTCGTCGTGCAACCGAAGCAGATTGAGACGGTAGTCCCGTTCGGCATCTCCGTCCCACACCCATCCCGAATCGGGTTCCGCCGCCGGCCCGGAACCGGAAGCGTGGCAACTGCGACAGTCCATCTCGTCGGATACCGGAAGAACGACGTCGGTTGTGGCCAGCACCAGTCCGGCCCCGTCGCGTGCAACCAGGCGCATCATCGGGTAAAAGTTTTTCGAAAACCCATCGTCAAAGGGAGTGATCGGCACACCTTCGGCCGTAAACCATTGGTGCCCGGCCTCCCACACCATCGCTTGAGGTGCATTGCCGGCCCCCGGCATGTCGAACCCCGCCAGGCCCTCATCCGCCGCCAGACCAACCCCGAAGAGGCTCCCGACATGATCCCAGAAGTTACTCTTCCCAATCGACGTGGTGTTGACCGAGCCCCCGGGATCGGCCACCGCTTCATACGTGACCGTGACACCGTCCGGAATCTCCACGAGATTCCCTGAAGGGTCGATCAATTGTGCGTGGACCGTGTTGTACGGCGGCAGGATCGCCATGACCGAATAGTCGGCGTCCATGCAGTGCATGCCGAGGTCGTTCCAGCCGATGAGGGTCCACCCGCTAACGCCGCCTCGCACCGCCATTGCCGACATTCCTGCAACAAGGACGAAGACCCCAAACCACAATACCGAGTTCCTTTTTCGCATCGTTGTCCCCTTTTTAGATTTTGATATTGGCACATATGAGGAAATGTCGATGTGACCACCGTCATCAATGGAACAGTGTGGGAAACCGACAGATCGAGACAGAGGAAATATCTCTTGGGTTGTGTGCGTTCTCAACATGGAAGAGTGATTCTGAAAGGGGAGACATCATGCCGAAAATCAACCGTTACGTCGACATCGATACCGTAGAGCGAGAGGCCAAGAAGGACTACATTGACCGCCACTCGCCGTTCATTCACTGTGGAGACTCGGCCGCCGGCGGCGAAAAATTCGCCGTCACCGTCAAGGTCGGCAACGAGTACGACCACCCCGACGACTTCGACCACTTCATCAACAACGTCGCGCTCTACAACGGCGAAACCTTGCTGGGGCGTGCCGATTTCCCGCCGGGAACCCTCGGAAACCAGAAGAGCCAGGTCGAGGTTGTCTTCAACATCATCCCGACAAAGAAACTCAAACTGGTAGCCCACGCCTATTGCACCAAGCACGGCTTGTGGGAGAGCGATCCGAAAGAGGTAGCCGTCAGTTAGATCTGACACTCGGGTGGGATGAACTCCGCCCAACGGTTTTTCTTGTAGGGGAGGGGTTTATCCCCTCCTTTTTTGGTTCCGCCTCTGCCCGGTTAGGAGTACACTGTGCGGACGCCTCTTGGCGCCACCGTTTTCGGTGGCCCGCAGAGTTCATCGAGCTATGTCGCGAGGCGGGAATGGAGACCATTTTGAAAAGCCACGAAATTCGCGCCCGTGCAGTGGAGCGCTGCCGCGAGAAGCGCATCCTGATTCCGACGCTCGCCCAGCAGAAAGACCCTTCACTGATTCCCGGGGCCGTCACTCGAAGAATGCCCGACGTCGATATCCAGAATATCGACCCCCTCAATCTCTTCCGCATCACCTGGTACAACGACCCCACGAGCCATGGTTTCGGTGCCGTCAACGCCTTCGAATTGCCGCAGGAACTGACCGGGGTCGAGGCCCGCATCGTCGGCCTGGTCGGCCGCCACTTCCCCACGGGGACCCATAAGGTCGGGGCGGCATTTGGTTGCCTGGTACCCCGCCTGGTGCATGGCGAATTCGATCCCATCAACCAGGTCGCAGTCTGGCCCTCAACCGGAAACTACTGCCGCGGCGGCGCCTTCGACAGTGCCCTCCTGGGGTGTCATTCGGTTGCAATCCTCCCTGAAGAGATGAGCCAGGAGCGCTTCCGCTGGCTGGAAGACATCGGCGCCGAGGTCTTTGCCACGCCGGGTTGCGAATCCAACGTCAAGGAGATCTTCGACAAGTGCTGGGATCTGCGCGCCACTCGGCCTGAGGCAGTGATCTTCAATCAGTTCGACGAGTTCGGAAACTACCTCTGGCATTGGACCGTTACCGGCGCTGCCGTCGAGGACTGGCTCGGGCAACACGCCGGACCCAACGGACGATTGGCCGGTTGGGTTGGGGCGACGGGATCGGGCGGAACCCTGGCCGCGGGCGACTACCTCAAGGGCCGCTTCCCGGGAGCGACCATTACCGCGGCCGAAGCCCTCCAGTGCCCAACACTCCTGGCCTGCGGCTTTGGCGGCCACCGCATCGAGGGCATCGGTGACAAACATGTCCCCTGGATCCACAACGTGCGCACCACCGACGTCGTCACCGCGATCGACGACGAGGCTACGATGCGGCTCATGCGGCTGTTCAACGAAGATGTCGGACGAGACATGCTCGCCGACCGAGGCGTCTCGGATGCCGTGATCGGCCGGCTGGATGACCTGGGTATTTCCTCCATCTGCAATCTACTGGCCGCGATCAAGACCGCGAAGTACTACGACCTCGGGCCAGACGACATCCTGGTGACCTCCTTCACCGACTCGGTCGAGATGTACCGCACCCGCCTGGACGAAATGAATGAGGCCCACGGCGCCTATTCGGCTACTGACGCCGCCGTCGATTTCGAGCGGCGACTCCTCGGAGCGACCACCGATCACCTGAGGGAACTGACCTATCGTGATCGCCGGGCCATCCACAACTTCAAGTACTTCACCTGGGTTGAACAACAGGGACGCTCGGTCGAGGAACTCGAAGAGCTGTGGAATCCGTCCTTCTGGACCAACCTGACCGACGGCGTGCCCGAGTGGGACGAGGCGATCCGCCAGTTCAACGCAGACACCGGAGTTTTGGAACTGCTGGAGCAAACTCATGAATGAAGATGGAAAACAGGCCCTTGAGGCCGCACAACTGATCGAACGGGACATCGTCTCTTTCCTCAGGCGCATGATCGCCATTCCGGCGGAGAGCCTGAAGGAGAAAGAGCGCTGTGAATTGGTCAAGGCCGAGTACGAGAAGCTCGGCTTTGACGAGGTCTTCTTCGACGGGCTGGGCACGGTCGTGGCCCGCATCGGCAACGGCCCCTTCACAATCCTGATGGACGGCCACATCGACTGCGTCGGTGTCGGCGATCCGGCCTCATGGGACTACGATCCCTTCAAGGGCAAGGAAGAAAACGGCGAGGTCTGGGGCCGGGGCGCAGTGGACGAACTGCCCGCCATCGCCGCCATGGCCTACGGCGCCCGCCTCTTGATGGACCGCGGTTGGCCCGAGGGAGTGACGCTCTACCTCTCTGCCTCGGTGATGGAAGAAGACTGCGACGGCCACTGCATGCTCCACCTGATTGAAAAAGAAGGCATCAAACCCGATGTCGTCATCCTGGGAGAGCCGACCGATTTGGACATCTACCGCGGTCACCGGGGTCGAATGGAAGCGACGATCACGACACGGGGCCGCTCGGCCCACGGCGCCCACGCCCACCACGGTGTCAATGCCCTCTACAAAATGGCGCCGATCATCCTGGATGTGGAGAAACTCAATCAGAACCTCGCCCACGATGAGTTCCTGGGGTCCGGCTCGATCATCGTCTCCCACATCTCAGTCGACACGCCGTCCCTCAACGCCGTGCCCGACCGCGCCACGATCACCCTGGACCGCCGCATGACGGTCGGTGAGACGGTCGAAACAGTACTGGCGGAGCTTCGAGCCTTGCCCCATCTGGGCGACGCCGAGGTCGAACTGCTCCATTACGACGAGACCAGCTGGACCGGCGCCCAGGCCACCCAGGAGAAGTATTTTCCCACCTGGGTGCTGGATGAGGACCATTCGCTGGTGCAAGGCGCCGCCGAGGCCGCAGCCGCGGTGCTCGACTCACCGCCTGCAATCTCCCGCTGGCATTTTTCGACCAACGGCGTGGCGACCATGGGACGTTTGGGCATCCCGTCGATCGGATTCGCCCCCGGTCTGGAAGAACTGGCCCACACGACCGAAGAACACGTCAAGATTGACGATCTGGTGAAATCGGCAGCCATCTACAGCCTGATGCCGCAAACTCTTTTGGAGAATTAAGATGCAAACCAAACTCAAAGGCAGAGACTTCATTTCGACTCAGGACTGGACCGTCGAGGAGATCGAGACCCTGATCGCCCTGGCCGAGGAACTCAAACTGGCCAAGGCCACCGGCCGCAGGGTACCGTTGCTGGATCTCAAGACCCTCTACATGATCTTCTTCGATTCCTCGACGAGAACCCGAAACTCCTTCGAAACCGGCATCACCCAGCTCGGCGGCCACGGGATCTTCCTCTCGCCGGACAAGATGCAGATTTCCCATGGCGAGAACGCCAAGGACACCGCAAATGTGCTTTCGCGGTATGGCGACGGCATCGCCATCCGGCACTGTGCCCTGAACGAAGGCAACCCCTACATCCGCGAGGTTGCCGAGCACGCCGACATTCCGGTCTTGTCGATGCAGTGCGACGTCTATCACCCCTGTCAGATCCTGGCGGACTACCTGACGATCAAGGAGAAATTCTCCGGTCGGACCAAGGGTCTCAAACTGGGGGTTGCCTGGACCTCGGCGCCCAACTACGTGCGGCCGCTATCGGTTCCGCAGAGCCTGATCCTGATGATGCCCCGGATGGGTATCGACGTCACCCTGGCCTATCCGCCGGAGTTCAAGCTGATGCCGGAGATCGAGGAACAGGCCCGTGAGAATGCCAAAATCGTAGGGTCCTCATTCGAGATCACCAACAACTTCGAGGACGCCTTTGAAGATGCCGACATCGTCGTGCCAAAGAGCTGGGGCCCCCTGATGACCACCACCGACACCCCCGAGGGTCTCAGCCTGATCGAGAAATACCCCTCGTGGCGCTGTGACGCCGAGAAGATGGCCCTGGCCAAGGACCACTGCCTCTACATGCACCCCCTGCCGGCCGACCGCGGACGCGAGGTCACCGACGAGGTGATCGACGGACCCAATTCCGTCGTTTACGATGAGGCCGAAAACCGGCTCCATGTGCAAAAGGCGTTGATGGCTCTGACGATGTGATGAAAGTTCAACGCTCAACGTTGGACGTTCATTCCCGATTTGGTTGCGGCCAAGGTGCCCCTCTGTGTTCTCTGTGTCTCTGTGGTAATTTTCTTCATACTGGAGCGTACGATGGCTCGATTTGAACTGCGATGCAGCGAGTGCGGGGGGGCCTTTTCGGAGGATCCGAACATCTTGGTGTGCCCGGAGTGCTCGAAACACCAGGCCCTGGGCGGGTCCCTTCGTGGTGTGCTCGAGGTGGAGATCGGCGATGGACCCACCCGATGGCCCGACGATGCTCTCGGCAGCCCACCGTTCCTGCAACGGGTCCTTCCGCTCGATGATGCGAGCCACTTGGCGCCATTGCCCGTCGGCAACACGCCCCTGCTCGATGTGCCACGCCTCCGAAAAGAACTCGGCATGCAGCGCCTGTGGCTCAAGGATGACAGCCGCAACCCCTCAGGCTCGACCAAGGACAGGGCCTCCCTCCTGGTCGCCGCCAAGGCCGCAGAGTACGGATTTGAAACGATTGCCACAGCCTCGACCGGCAACGCCGCGACTGCTTTGGCCTCCGTCTGCGCCGCTTCGGGGCAACGGGCCGTCGTGCTGGTCCCTGCCGAAGCACCCCCGGCCAAGTTGACCCAGATGCTGGCCTACGGCGCCGAGGTCGTGCCGGTCAACGGATCCTATGACGATGCCTTTGAACTCTGCATGGAGGCCTGCGCCGAATTCGGGTGGTATAACCGCAACACCGCACTCAATCCCTTCACCCTGGAGGGCAAGAAGACCCTGGCCCTGGAGATCGCTCATCAACTGGGCTCGGAAACGCCGGACGCCATCGTGATTCCGACCGGAGACGGCGTCATCCTGGGCGGCGTTGCCAAGGGCTTTGCCGACCTCGTGGCCTGGGGCCTGATGGACCGCGTACCGCGCTTGATCACGGTACAACCCCAGGGCGCGTCAAGCCTTGTTTCGGCTCTGAATGACGGCGCCCAGGACGTCACCCCTGTCCCCGGCGCCGCCAGCATCGCCGACTCCCTGGTCGTCGAGGCGCCTCGCAACGCACGGCTGGCCCTCCGCAGAATCCGGGAGTCCGGAGGCGGAGGCATTGCGGTCTCCGACGAGGCCATTATTGGGGCGATCGCCCGATTGGCCCGCCTGACCGGGGTATTCGCCGAACCAGCAGCCGCGGCTTCACTGGCCGGCCTCGAAGCAGCCCTCGCAACCGGTCTGGTCGAAAAGGGAGAGCGGGTGGTCATGCTGGTCACGGGGACCGGGCTCAAGGACCGAGACGCCGCAGCCCGGGCCGTCACGATGCCCTCGGCAATTCCACCGGACCTCGATCACCTTCATCAGAGGTGAAGGAGGCACACCTCCTGGAATAACAGGGTCGGGTTAATATCGTCCGATGACAGAAGACACACTCTCTCCCCTTCGCAAAGATGTCCGTCTGCTGGGCACAATCCTCGGTGACGTACTGAAGCATCAAGAAGGCCACGAAGTCTATGAACTGGTCGAACGAGTGCGCATGCTTTCGAAGGCGGCTCGCAGCGGTGATCAAAAGGCCGATGACGAGCTCAACGCCGTCTTTCGGAAACTGTCGACCGAGGACGCCCATCGCGTCGCGCGTGCATTTGCCCACTTTTTGGCCCTGGCCAATATTGCTGAACAATACCATCGCATCAGACGCCGCCGGTCTTACAGAAAAGACATCGATCGTCCCTCACAAAAGGCCAGTCTGGACGAAACGTTTTCTCGCCTGATTGACACAGGAGTATCCCCTCAAGAACTCCACCGCACCGTAACAGACCTTGACATCGGCCTGGTTCTGACCGCTCACCCCACACAGGCACAACGCCGCACGATCATCCAAAAATTCGGACGCATCGCCGACCTCCTGAATATTCGGGACCAGGAAACCGGAGAACCCAACGCTGTTCGCACCGAACTCGAGCGGGTCATCACCGAAAGCTGGGGAACAGATGAGGTCCGTCTTCGAAAGCCGACACCTGAGGATGAGGTCCGCAACGGGCTCGCCTGGTTCGAACAGGTGCTTTGGGATGCCGTCCCGACCCACCTCCGCGCCATCGACAGGGCTCTCAGAATCCACGCCGGTCGGCCGCTGCCTCTGGAGAGCTCACCGATTCACTTCGGTTCTTGGATGGGAGGTGACCGCGATGGCAATCCCAACGTCACGCCGGAAACGACGCGAAGAGCGATCCTTCTGGCACGCTGGCAGGCAGCAACTCTCTACCATCGGGAGATCAAGGCCCTCAGGGAGGAACTCTCAATCAATGAGGCTTCGGACGAGTTGCTCAATCATGTGGGCCCGGTCTGGGAGCCCTACAGAGAGGCCTTGCGGCCGCTGGTGGTGTCGCTCGAGGCCACGCTCGACCACTGTGAGAGGGCACTGTCCGACCCATCCACCGAGCCGAGCCCTGAGGTCCTCTTCAAGCCTTCCAGGGTCAAGGCGCCTCTTGAGCTGTGCCGTCGTTCCTTGGTGGCCTGTGGCTATGACGTGATCGCCGAAGGACGCCTGGAAGACCTGCTCCGCCGAGTCGCGGTCTTTGGTCTGACTCTGGTTGAATTGGACCTCCGACAGGAAGCTGACCGCCACGCGGAGGCTCTCGATTTCCTGTGCCGTGCAGCTGACCTTGGCGCCTACCGGCAGTGGGACGAGGGCCGGCGGCAAGCGTTCCTGATCGGGCGCTTACAAAAAGAAGAGCCCCTGGTTGGTATTGAGTATTGGAGGGACTCAGGCAGTCGGTTCCCGGATTCGGTGGCACAGGTTCTCGACACGTTTGCCGTCGCGGCACGCCAGGGGCAGGGGGCTCTTGGCGCCTACGTGATCTCGATGGCGTCACAACCATCAGACGTGCTCGCCGTCGAGCTGCTGCAGCGAGATGCCCGGAAGTTCTTTGCGGATGAGACCTCCGGTCCACCGATGCGAGTCGTACCTCTTTTTGAAACGCTGGCCGATCTTGAGGGCATCGAAAAGGCTGTCGAGAAACTGTTGGCCGTTCCATGGGTTATTGATCGGTTGCGAGAGGTCCACGGGGGACGGCTGGAGATCATGCTGGGCTACTCCGACTCGGCCAAGGATGCCGGCCGACTGGCGGCCTCGTGGGCGCTCTTCAAAGCTCAAGAAGCTGTTGTCGGCGCCGGGCGACGAGTGGGAATCCGGGTCACCCTATTCCATGGGCGGGGCGGAACCGTTGGGCGGGGCGGCGGTCCAACCCACGCCGCCATCCTCAGTCAACCCCCGGGCTCGGTCGACCACTCCATCAGGGTCACCGAACAGGGCGAGATGATTGCCGCCAAATTCGGACTTCCCGAATTGGCCGAGCGCAACCTTGAACTCTATGTCACCGCGGTGACCGAAAGCAGCTTGCAGACCGAGGGTCAACCCACCGCCACTTGGTGTGGCGTGATGAACCGGTTGGCGGAACACTCGACACGATCGTATCGCAAGGTCGTCCGGGACGATTCCCGGTTTGTGCCCTACTTCAGGACCGCGACTCCCGAGACCGAACTTGCCCGGCTCAATATCGGATCCCGGCCCGCGCGCAGACCCTCGTCCGCACCCCTCGCCGAACAGGGAATCGAGACCCTCCGTGCCATTCCATGGATCTTCGCCTGGACCCAGATTCGCCTGATGCTTCCCGCCTGGCTGGGTCTGGGCGAGGCGTTGGAGGGGATTGGTGACGGGAATGACCGGCAGACTCTCGAAACCATGGCAAAGGAATGGCCGTTTTTCTCGACCTTCCTCGACCTGATCGAAATGGTCCTGGCCAAAACCCTTCCCGATATCGCCGCCCATTATGACGCCCTGCTGGTTCCACCGGAATTGAGAGACATGGGGACCGAGCTTCGGGACAGACTCAAACAGACCCGATTTGAAGTCTTGCGCCTCAGGCAGCGTGACGTGCCGTTGGTCGACAACCCCGTTCTCAGCCGTTCAATCGATGTTCGTAACCCTTACGTCGATCCGATCAACCGTCTGCAGGCCGAGTTCCTTCGCCGCCTCCGGGACACGAACGAAAGTGATGGAGAATTCGAAAAGCTCCAGGGCGCGTTGCTGACGACGATCAATGGGATTGCTGCGGGCATGCGTAATACCGGCTAGTTCTCGTCCGAAAACTCCGGAGGGGAACAGCGTAGTTCTCCTTGGCCTGTGCTATCGGGATGCTATTCCCAACCATGCTTCGATCTTGGGGGCTACATCGACGGCCCGCATTTCCTTGAGCTTGCCACGGCCGGCCGGGGCGCCTCGTGCCAGAAAGATCCCACACAAGGCATCATGGTGGTTGAGATAACCGTGCTGGCCGTAATAGCGAGTGGGACGGATCACCTTTCCATCCAGCCATGAGGACGCGGCAAAACCCGGCTTCAAAAAGACGACCAGATCACCGGAATTAAGGTGATCCAGACCGAGGGCGGCCAACTCGTCTCGTGCAGCGATCTTTTCCACCACCGGCTCACCCTCAACACCAAGATCTGCAAGGACTCGTGCCGCCCGCTTGAGGAGTTGACCGGCATCTGCCTTTGCAACGACTCCCCCGGGATCACGCCCTTGCAGATTGAGGTAGAGGTGAGCCATTCCTCCACCGGTTACGGCAATCATCGGACTGGATTCCGACACGCTCAGCCTGCCCCTCTTCTCAACAGTCTCAACCAAACCCTCATCGGCCAGCGCCTTGTTGATCAGGACCTCGTCGTGTACAGGAAGGTGGCCATGATCGGAGACGACAAGCAACACGTCCTCGGCCGGATGGAGCCCCCTCCACAGGCCGGCAACCGAACGATCAATCGATCGGCCGCAGCGCTTGAGGGCCTCGCGAGCCGCCACTGCGGTTCCTGCGGACCACGCCCACTGATCCGGGTCAACGATAAGCGCGCCATGAAGGAACTCGTCCGGGCTTGGGTGAT
>JBDLIO010000038.1:0-9758 GCA_039714865.1 Acidobacteriota bacterium
CAAGGTCCCGGTACTCGTTTGGGTGCACGGTGGTCCCGGAGGGCAAAGCCGCGCCGGGTACTCGGGAGAGAAACAGTTCCTGCTCAATCATGGGTATGGTATCTACGCGGTCAACAATCGTGGATCAGCCGGCTACGGGAAGACCTTCTACGCCGCCGATGACGGCAAACACGGCCGCGAGCCGCTGTGGGACTGCATCGACGCCAAGGAGTACCTCAAGACACTGGACTGGGTCGATCCCGAACGCATCGGCATCATCGGCGGTTCCTACGGCGGTTATATGACCCTGGCGGCACTGGCGTTCGAACCGGAAGAATTCGACGTCGGCGTCGACCTTTTCGGGGTCTCCAACTGGGTTCGTACGCTCAAGAGTATCCCGCCCTACTGGGAGAGTTTCCGCGAAGCCCTCTACCGCGAGATCGGCAACCCCGAGACCGACGAGCAGTTCCTCTACGACACCTCGCCGGTCTTCCACGGCGATAAGATCACCAAGCCCCTGATTGTCTTTCAAGGTGCCAACGATCCTCGAGTGATCCAGGCCGAAAGCGACGACATGGTCGCTGCGATCAAGGCCAACGGCGGCATCGTGGAATACGTCGTCTTCGAAGACGAGGGCCACGGCTTCACCAAGAACGACAACAGAATCGAGGGCTGGAACACCCTGCTGACCTTCCTCGACACCTATCTCAAGGGTGTCGCGCCGAGTGAAGAATCGGCCGGCTGAACCTCTTTCACCTCCGTCATGGGACATTGGAAGATCATCTCCACCTGACACAACAGCCGACCGTCGAGGACGAAGATCCTCAGTTGTTGTAGGGACGCCCGGGGCTTCTGGGGGCGTTCCATCGATATAGACAAAAACCTGACGTCATGTTTATAATTGTCATTCATGAATGAAGGCCCCCGGGCCGGCCGGCGCGATCAACGCCGACCACTTCAATAGAGAACGCGCCTGGTCTTCGGGCGGCCAACACGAAACGACGACGAGAACCCTGGAGGTACTGAGATGAAAAGGCTGACAACAATAGCTCTGTGGACGATCACCCTCACAATTTGCTTCGGCTTCGGTGCCGCACAGGCTGCGGAGATGCCGGATCCCGACCCCATCGCCGAACGGGTGATGGAGGCATTCGACATCCCCGGGATGGCGGTGGCCATCGTCAAAGACGACGAGCTGGTCTTCGCCCGCGGCTACGGGGTGCTCGAGGCAGGTGGGAGCGAACCAGTGACACCCGAGACGATCTTTGCCATCGGGTCCAATAGCAAGTCCTTCACCTCGGCCGCCGCCAACGAGAGGCAAGAGGAACCAAAGAAAAAATGAGCCCGGCGTCACATTTGGTAATATATGTGCCCACGTCATCCCTGTCAATGCACATCCGCGGAGCTGAGGCGCCAGGCGGGTCCTCCTCCAGAACGGCGTCACAATAGGAACTTCGCGCCACCCGACACAATGACCATTCTTCCCAACCGCCTTCAAAGTGCGCAACAGTAACTCGACAAAGTAGTGTGGGTATCACATAATGACTGCCAAGATGAGCACGCCTTCACCCCAACCCGCCACCTTCGACTACACCGAGCACCTTCGATCGACTGCGGAGAACTCCCAGACCCTCCCAAAAGGGCAACGCACCCGCCTTCGCATCACCGCGGCGGCTTCGCGCATTCTGGCCGAGAACGGCTATCACGACCTGCGGATGGCCGACGTCGCGGACGAGGCCGGCGTGTCTCACGGCGCCATCTACCGCTACTTCGAGAACAAGCGGGAGGTGACCTTCGAGGTCCTGCGCGGACACGCCCTGTGGGTGATGGAAATGCTGCCTCCGGCCGAAGAAGACATGACCGCCTACGGCCGGATCTATTCGACCATGAAGCGCTTCGTCGAGCTTTTCCGCTCCAACATCGGTCTGAACCGCTGCAACCGGCAGCTCGCCGACGAGTACACCGAGTTCGCACGGTTGCAGATGGAGTACAACGCCGACTGGTACGCCAAGGTCGCGGCCGGGCTCGCACGGCGAGGGGCCACGACAGAGCGGGCGGCCGGAGAGACCTTCGGCGTCGCCTGGGCCCTCGGCGGCATGGTCGACGAGATGCTCCACAACGTCTTCGTCCGCGAAGACCCCTCCCTCGCCCTCTTCCGCCGGGCGCCCGCCAAGCTGGTGACCATGCTGTCCATTCTCTGGTATCGAGCCGCATTCGCCGAGAACCCTCCAGCAGATGATGTCGGAGGGAGTCAGCCTCTTCTTGAGCTTCGCGGCGTTGCAAGCTAAGCCCCCCGGAGTGAGGCATCAAGACTTCGGAGTCAAACCGGACCGGAGATCAGGCTCAGCGATGCGCGCACAATCTCCGACCGAGCCCTGACCGGCTTCCTGGTTGAGACGGCAACGGATGCCGGAATCCCACACCAGGTTGTGGCAAAGACCGCAGGCGCCACGGATGCGATCCCATGCGGCCATCGGGGTAGCGGCGTCGGAAATCAGCCGGACCGAAGATACCGGAACTCGATGAGACCCGTCGGGCCGTGCTGCTCGGTGGCCCCGATGGGAACAATCACACCAACTGATTGTTCCAAGGACGCCTCCACTTCGGGCCAGGTCATGAGTTGTAGGCGCATGGTCTTCTCCTTTCACTGCCCCAACAGGACCTTCATGGCGTAGGCTGCGGCAAAGCCGAGGTAGTTGCCGACGGCGTAGCCCAGTAGGCCCATGGCCATACCGGGCAGAACCAGGTTCTTCCAGCCGTGGATGTTGGCCAGGGCGACGACGGTGGGCGGCCCGGCCTTGGCGGCGCACGAGGCGATGGTCAGTACTCGGATATCCAGGCGGAGCAGACGTCCGACGCCGTAGATCATTCCCATGTGGACGACGATCATGATCATGACGTACGCGAAGAGCACGGGCGAGAGCACGATGGCCATCTTGACGTCGATCATGGCGCCGATGGCGCAAAAGAAGAGGAAGAAGGCCATGTTGCCCATCTGGAAGGCGCCCTGCAACCGGCCGATGACCGGTAGTTGGGCAAGGATCAGGGCCAGCGTCGTCACGATCAGGATCGTCGGAAACGTCGGCATCCAATGAGCAATCAGGTGCTCCTTGATCAGGTCGCTGAGGACCATGACGGTCACTGCGGCGAAGGCCAGCGCCATCACATCGAGGATGCGCAGTTCCGGCTCCCGGGTCTTCGCGTCCGCCTCGGCATCCTCGGCGGCGTCGATATCGCCCCAAACCGGCGAAACCTTGTAGAACCTGCCCAACCACGCGGGCACCGCCACCCAGATGGCGAAGAGGGCAAAGATCGTCAGGTTGTCCACGGCGTTGGCCGCAGCGAAGAGGTCCGGGCTGCCCACGTCGAGGCCGTTCCACATGGCGAAGAAGTTGAGGCTGCCTCCGGTGTAGGTGCCGACGAACGGCCCGGCGAGCTTCCAACTGTCAGACCCGAGGATCTGCTCCAGCGGCCCGGCAAGCAACAACCCCGCCGCAATAACCCCGATGATCGTCCCCACACAGGCAACGGCAAAGGCCGCCAGCAGCGGTTTTCCCGAACTCTTCAGATCCGCAAGGCTGACGGTGAAGAGAATCAGACAGACGGCGAAGGGCACCGTAAAGCCCGCCATTTCGTCATAGAAGCTCGATCGCGAGGTGATCAGCCCGACGTTGGAGATCAGCGCGGAGAGGAAGAGAATCATCACCACCGCCGAGATCTTGCTCGCCCAGGCATAGGTCTTGTCCAACCACACCGAAAGCGTGATCAGTCCGAGGAAAATCGCCAGGAGCTGCAGTGGAGATTCAATCATCCCCAGAGTCTCCGTAACGGCGGCGCCACCACCCCATTGGTGTACGTCAATCCGAACGCCCGGTCATTTTTCAGCAGCAGCGGCCCGTCCAGATCGTGGAAGTCGCACAGCAGTCCCGCCACAAAGGTAGGCGCCATGGCGAGCGAGGTGCCGCCCATGCAGCCCACCATCAGACCGAGGCCGCGCCTCCTGGCTTCATTCGCGATCTCAATACCGTGGGTCAGCCCCCCGCACTTGTCGAGCTTGATGTTGATCATCCGGTAGCACTTCGACGCCTGCTCGACCTCACCGCCGTGCACGCAGCTCTCGTCGGCGCACAACGGCAGTGGGGACTCGTAGCCCTCCAGCTCCTCGTCCGCCCCGCGTGGCAGCGGCTGCTCGATCATGGTGACACCGAGACCCTTGAGCCGGGGCGCGACATCCTCGAGCTGGGCGAAGTCCCAGCCCTGGTTGGCATCGATGACGATGGTCGCGTCCGGTCGAACGCTGCGGATGGCTTCCATCCGCTCCACCGGCCGGTCGGCGCCGAGCTTGACCTTGAGGAGTGGATAAGCGGAGGCGGCGGCCGCCTTTTCGGCCATCTCTTCGGGGGTATCCTCGAGGCCGATGGTCATCACGGTGGTGATGGGTTCAAGCTCGATGCCGGCCTGCTCCCACACCCTCCTGCCCGCCTGTTTGGTCTCGAGATCCCAGAGGGCACAATCGACGGCGTTGCGCGCGCCGCCCGGTGCCAGCAGCTCGAGCAGCTCCTGACGGCTCACACCGCTTTCAATCTGCTCCCGAACTTCTTCGATTTGTGCTGTCATCGAGGTCGGCGTTTCATCGAAGTAGTAGACTCCGAGGCCCTCCCCCCGTCCCACATGCTCGCCGTCATTGAGCTCGACTACCACCGAGGGGAAGCTCGTCCAGACCGCGTTCGAGATTCGAAACGGTGTGAGAGCCGCCCAGTCTTCATCGTGCACGCTCAGCTTGATCCCCATTTCACCTCTCCTTCACGTGATGCAGGTCAAGGTCGTGGAAGTCGTACGAGAAGTCCGTATCCGGCGAGACGGCCTTCATATCGATGGACTCCACCTCACCGTCAGCGCCAAGGCGAAAGGAGACAAAGGCATCCGCGTGGAGACTCCGGTCCCGCCAGCGGGCGACGAAGGTATCGTACTGGAAGTGCTCGAGGTCCCCGGTCAGCAGCTCGGAGCGGCTGAAGCGCATCACCAAGCTGTCCCCGTCCCACTCCACAAAAACGTCGCCGTACCACGGATCGCGATAGGTCCCGGCGTAGGCTGCGAGTTCCAGGCTCGGCGTGCTCTCGGCGTTGCGCCCGGCGAACATCTCTTCGACCGTTTTCCTCGCCTCCTCGGCTTCGTCCGAAGCGTCACCGGAGTAGATCTCGACCCAGTCCTCGACGCTGCTCGACACGGCCGACTGGAGGATCTCCGATGTCACCGCCCGTGACGCCCGGCTCCACTGATTGGTCAAGGCGATGGCCGCCACGTCCAGCTCGGGGAGCAGGGCGAGGTGGCAGGTCATGCCCTGCAGGCCTCCGGAGTGGCCCTCATGGAGGTACCCGTGGAAATCCTTGAGACGCCACCCGAGTGCATAGGCGGCGAAGTGGCTGCGCCCGTGCTCCCGGTCCACCTCGCCGACGGACATCAGGGTCACCGGTTTGAAGAGCTCGGCGTGGGTCTCCTCGCTCAGCAGGCGCTCACCGTTGGGGAGCGCGCCCCCGGCAAGGTGCATGGCAACCCACTTCGCCAGTCCCGTGACATTGCAGTTGATACCACCCGCCGCCGAAGCAGCGCCGTCCTCGCTGAAGAAGGTCGTCACGAGATCACCATCGACCAGCATGTGCGGCGTCGCCCGGTTGAGGTTGCCGGCCACCCGGCTGGGCAGAGCCCGGCACCCGTCCATTCCCAGAGGTCCGAGAATCCGCTCCTCCACGAAATCCTCCCAGGGCATCCCGGAGACGGTAGCGACCACCTCCCCGGCAACGATGTAGAGCAGGTTGTCGTAGGCGTAGGCCGTGCGGAAGCTTGTCTCCGGCTCGAGATGGCGCAGGGCCTCGACGACTTCCTGCCGGGTCGTCTCCGCCTTCGGCCAGAAGAGCAGATCCCCGGCGCCGAGGGGAAGACCGCTACGGTGGGTCAGCAGGTCGCGGATGGTGAACTCCCGCGTCACCCACGGATCGGACATCCGGTACTCCGGCAGGTGATCGATGACCGGATCGTCGAAGCCGAGCTTGCCCTCGTCGGCCAGAATGCCCAGCGCCGCCGCCGTGAACGCCTTGGTCACCGAGGCGATCTGGAAGATCGTATCCGCATCGACCGTCTCGGGTTTGCCGATCTCCAGCACACCGTGCCCCTTCGCATAGACGAGCTCGCCGTCTGACACCACGCCGATGGCGATCCCCGGCGTCTGAAACCGCTCCATGGCCCGCTCCGCCAGAGCGTCGATCTCCGCATGGGTCAACAGATCGAGTTGACCCTCGACCGGTTCGGCCCCCAACTGGACGGTAAAACCCGCAACCACAACAACAACGACTGAACCTACGACTCGAAACAGCTTCTGCCTTATCATGGCTCCTCCAGATTCAGGTCCACAATGTCATATCCGTCGCATCGGGTCACGAAATCGTCACCTGTTCGCACCCTGAGAGGAAGTCGGAATCTCCCCGCTGAAGATATCGATTCCACTGATGTTCAACTCTGACATGCTGTTCTGCTCAGTTTTGAAAAATGGCCGAGGGCCACAGTGTTGACCAATGCATAAACGAAGACGGCGGCGAGCTTGGCAGTGTTGTCGTCCGAGTCGAACCGAGGCGAGACCTCGGCAACGTCGAAGCTGACGACCTTGCCCGACGCCAGAGCGTGCTTGAACAAGCGGAGGACCGTCTCCGGGTGGAGTCCGAACGGTTGGGGAGCACTGACTCCAGGGGCGTGAGCCGACGAAAAGACGTCGGCGCAGATCGTCAGGTAGATCGCGTCATTCGCGCTGACGAAGTCGTCGATCCTCTTCTTGACCGGCGCCAGATCGGCATCATCCATGTCTCTCGCCAGGACAATCCCCACGCTGAGCTCTTCGGCGGTTCTGAACAGCTTCACCGTGTTGGCCGATTTCTGGGGGCCCACACAGAAATAGGAGAAGTCCGCGCCCCGTTCCCGGCAGTCGGCCTCGATCTGCGTGAACATGGTGCCCGAGGTCGCACCGGATCGCAGCGGCCGCAGGTCGAGGTGGGCATCGAAGTTGAGGACTCCGAGCCGCTTCGAACTCGGAAGATGACGAGATATCCCGAGATACTGGCCGAAAGCAAGGTCGTGACCTCCACCCAAGACGACCGGAAAGAGGCCGAGGGAAAGAACTCTCTTCACTGCCTCTCCCAACGAACGCTGAGCGGCCTGCAGATCACCGTTCCGGCAGTGGATGCCCCCCCCGTCGTAGAGCCCGACGGAACGGGGAAAGCTCACCGGCAGGTTGGCGAGCTGCGCCCGGATGGCCTCGGGACCCTTGTCGGCGCCGGTCCTACCGAGATTCAGCTCCACCCCACGATCGCAGCAGTAGCCCAATAGACAGAAGCCCTTTGAAGGCGCTACGTCCATGCCATCGGTCGACGCCGAGAGATCCAAGTCTTCGATGACCTGGTGCCAGCGGAAGGCGTCCCGATCTTCGAGATCGTCGATTCTACCGGTCCAGCGGCCCGGTTCGGGAGGTGTGTAATGCGTCAGACAGGTCATTGGCACCCCCTAGGAGCGTGTACCGCATAGAATCACGGTGCCTTTTGGGTGTCGTGAAGGCCCTTCTTCGTTGGATTTTGGGCCGGTACTCAGAGTACTGCACCGAAAATCCGCCTCGAAGGCCACTTCACGACCCACCGAAATCCTCTCGCTCTCTATGCGGTACACGCTCCTAGTCCGAACTTCTACCCAGCTTCCGGACGACGACCGCTGCCGGCACGGCCCCGGCCATGTCCCGAAATTGCTTCTGCATGATCACGTCTCCAAGCTAAGGTGAGAATTGCTCATCTTGGGTCCAATTGAATCTGATCGACAATCCGCCCCACGCCGTCGACAAGGGGGTCGATACACCGCAGGCCGATGTCGACCTCGAGCTCGCGGAGGTACTCTTCGCGCTGCGTTGCGGGCAATGTGGATGTATTGATGCAAACGCCGATGCAGCGAATGTCGGGATTGGTGAAGCTGCCTTCTGAAAGGTACTTCTCGATGGCGGTGCGGATCTTTGGCGTGGAGAATCCCTCCCAAAGCTCGATTTCCTTGCGGCCGGCCTCGTGGCACAGCACCACCGCGTCGGGTTGTGAACCGTGGAGCAGGCCCAAGGTCACCCCGGCGTAGCCCGGGTGGAACAAGGACCCCTGCCCCTCGATCACATCCCAGTGTTCGGCGTCGTTTGCCGGGGACAAAACCTCGGCGGCTCCCGACAGGAAGTCGGCCACCACCGCGTCGATGGGAATACCCTCACCGGCAATCATGATGCCGGTCTGGCCGGTGGCTCGGAAAGTGGCCTTCATGCTGCGGGCGAGCATCTCCCGCTCGATGGCGAGGGCCGCGTACTTCTTGCCCACGGCGCAATCGGTGCCCACCGTCAAGAGCCGCCGGCCGGAACGTTTCTTTCCGGTGCCTACCGGCAGATTCGCCGGTGGAACCCGAACATCGACCAAACGCGCACCGTTTGCGGCGGCAGTAACGGCCAGACCCGGCACCTCGGCGAGGTGGCTGTGCATGCCCGCGACAATGTCGAGACCGCAGTCCGCCGCCTCAAGCAGGGACACCTGGGAGGACTCCGGCAACGTGCCCCCGACGTTGGCGATGCCGACGACCAGGGACCGGGCGCCCGCTGCAGCGGCCTCGGCCGGGCTCATATCCGGCAGCCCCAGATCCACCGCCGTTTCCGTCAATCTGTATTGGCCGAGGCACAGATCCGGCCGCCACTGAACGATGCCGAGCCCCGTCTTGGCATACACCTCGTTCTCGACATCGGCGACGAACACGAGGTAGGGCGCATGAATCCGAGTAGTCGTAATTCCACTCATCCGATTCCCGCCTCTGAGCCATCAATCTTCCGCAGCACATCCTCGGTGATCCAGGTCTCCCGCTCGGCGTCGAAGCTTCCGAGACGCAGGTCTTCCTTCCCCTCGATCAGCTTGTGCTTCTCCACCCGCTCGGACGGGGTCCTCGGCAGCTCATCAACGAACTCGATATACCTGGGGGCTTTGAAGTGGGCCAGTCGTTCTCTGGCAAAATCGATCATTGCCGCGGGTTCAACATCGCCGCCGGAAGCACCTTCTCGAAGCAGGAGATAAGCCTTGACCTCCTCACCCCGCATCGGGTCGGGAACGGGCACAACGGCCGCCACGGCGACGCCGACAGTGCGCAGCCCATTGGCGACCCGGTTGACCCGCAGATTGACCTCGTCAAAGCTGAGACTTTCGCCCTCGAAGACGAAGAGCGGCTTCTCGCCGTGCTCGCGCGCCGCGGCTTCCAACAGATGCCCGAGGCTCGGCCACGGCAGGATCGGTCCTTCCATCATTCCTCCCTGTTCTTCAAACGAAGAAAATTCACAAAAGTGACTCTTTCATCATTTTTTACATTCTCAGTTTTTCAGTATCGCTTGTCAAGACGCTCAATCACCAGTGATACAGATTCATCGATTGCCTCATGTAAACGAAACAGAGCCGGTATCATTGACAAAAAGTGACACGAACATCATTATTAGGCCTCAGGGAGAAGCTGATGAGTTCCAACGTCAAGATCAACTATCACTTCCACGAGTTCACCCATGACAGCCTGATGGAGCCCGAGCCGGAGGTGCTCGCCGGCGTCCTGCGCGAACGTATCCACCACAACATCGAGGTTCCGCTCTATCCGGTCTTGCGCAAGTGGAAGGGCAAGGCCATCGGCGGCTTCGGCAAGGAGGCGCGACCAACGGGCATCGATGCTATCTGGCGCTTTATCCGGAA
>JBDLIO010000039.1:0-9755 GCA_039714865.1 Acidobacteriota bacterium
CGGATTCTGCAAAGCCCCTGCCTCGATCAAGAGCTTGGCGCCACCGACAGTTTCTTCCGCCGGTTGAAAGAGCAGTTTGACCGTGCCCGGTAAAGACTCCTGGTCCTCTTTGAGCAACCGCGCGGCGCCCAGAAGCATCGTCGTATGCACGTCATGCCCACAGGCGTGCATCTTGCCTGCAATCTTCGAGGCGTAAGGAACGTCCTTGAGATCCGCCATCGGCAGGGCGTCGATATCCGCCCGCAGTGCAACGACCTTGCCGTTGTTCAGACCCCGGATCAAACCGAGCACTCCGGTGCCCCCCAGGCCACTCTCATACGAGATGCCCATCTCCCCGAGCAGGCTCTGGATTTTATCGGCAGTCCGGAACTCTTCCAGACCCAGCTCGGGATGCTGGTGAAGGTCACGCCGAATCTCGATCATCCAGGGCAGGATTCCTCGAGCCTCCGCCAGAATCCTCTCTCTCATCTCGTCGATCATCGAGCGAACATACCACGAACGAAGCACGAAGCCCGGCCGGATACCCGAGAATTCCGCTAGCTTTATGCTAGCCTCAAGACCAAGGCGTGCTATTGTTGACGCCAAAGGCGCGAGAAGGCTGCGTCTTCACAGGGAGACTGATTGATGACGGATGGACCTCCCAAGACTCCGGATCACAGCGCCGGCAAAAGCCGGCTCGACGAAAGTTATGAGGCTTTGCGCGAGCTCATCGTCAGCGGCGATTTTCAACCCGGCAGCAGGATCATCGAAGCCAACATCGCCGAGCGGTTGAACGTCAGCCGGCGAACGGTGCAAGCAGCACTGACGCGTCTGCAACGCGAAGGCTTGATCCAGCGCCCGGAGGGCCAACGATCGCCATATCTCGTCGCCTCCCTCACCATCAGAGGCTATCGCGAGATTGTCGATATCATGCTGGCCGTGGAATGCCTGGCCGCGCGCCGGGCGGCCGAGCTCGGGGAACAGCAGAGGCCACGGCTCGCTGGGGAGCTAAAGAACATCAACGATGAGATCCTCCGAGTGAGCGCTGAGCCGCCGCCGAACATCAAACGTCTCGAAGAACTCGATTGGGAGTTTCACAGCCATCTGGCGAGCGCGGTTCTGGGCAAACGGTTGATGGCGATCTACATTGCCCAGCGACCTTCGATAGAACTCTACGGGCGCAACTACTGCTCGCACATGATCGACACGAGACCGATTTCAGCCTCGGAACACCGGACGTTGATCGAGGCCATCGAGCGTGGCGACGGCGACGCGGCCGACCTTGCAATGCGGAACAACTGGAACAACGCCTACGAACGTTACGCCAAGGCCATCAAGGACAGCGCCGAGCAGGGCGCCTGGTAGCAGGCCGAAACAACCTCGTCAGTCTGTGCAATTACAACTCCCGCGGTCCTGCCTCGGTCACCAGTAACGACGTCAGATCCTGGCGTTTGTTGATCAGAACGGTCCTGTCCCCATCGACCAGGACCTCGGCGCAGCGGGCGTGGTCGTTGTAGTTCGAACTCATCGACATGCCGTAGGCGCCGGCGGAAAACACGGCCATCAAATCGCCCCGTTGAACGTTGGGCAAATCCCGCTCCCGGGCGAGGAAGTCGCCGGTCTCGCAGATCGGGCCGACCAGATCCGAGGACTGGAGCCCCGGAAGGTCGATGGTCTCCAGGGCGCCGGTCGGCTCCTGACCGGGCTCGACCACCACCGGCCAGACGAAGTGAAAGGCACGATAAAATGCGGGACGAATCAAGGTGTGCATGCCGGCGTCGCAGATGACGAAGCGCTTGCGACGGCCTTCCTTGACGTGATGGACACCAGTCACCATCACTCCCGCGTTGGCCATGATCGACCGTCCCGGTTCCAGCACGATCTGGAGTCCGTTGTCGACCCGGTCTTGCAACAGCGGAACCAGGGCTTCGGCAAAAACCTCGATGTCCGGGGACTCGCCATCGGAGTAGTTAATCGGCCAGCGGCCACCGAGATCAAAGACCTCGACCGAATGCCCGTCCGCCTCGAGGCGATCGATCAGCTTGAGCATGACCCGGACCGCCGACTCAAAGGGCTCGACCTCGCGCACCGGCGAACCGATGTGCACGTGCAGGCCGACAAGCTGCACCGACTCAACGTCCCGGAAGGTCTCGAAGAGAACCGGCACCCGGGCCACGGCAACTCCAAACTTGTTCTCTTCCTTGCCGGTTGTTGTGTACTCGTGCGTCCGGGCGTCAACATCGGGATTGACCCGGATGCAGGCCTTGGCGACAACACCGACCTCGGCGGCCACCTCGGCCAGAACTTCCAACTCGCTCTCACTCTCCACATTGAAGAGGCCGACGGGACCGCGCTCTTCGATGCCTGAACAGCCCAGGCGCTCCCCCGAATCCCTGAGAGGGCTGCATCGCCCGTCCAGGGCGGCTTTTTGTTCCTCCCGGGTCTTGCCGACCCCGGCAAAGACAATCTCGGACATCGGAACCCCGGCCAACCACGCCCGTTCGAGTTCGCCACCGGAAACGACATCCATCCCGGCTCCCTCTTGGTGAAGGAGCCGCAGAAGATTGACGTTGGACGAAGCCTTGACGGCATAGTGGAGCTTGGCGCCGACCGGTGCGAATGCTTTTTCGATCCTTCGGTAGGCCGTGCGGATCGCCTCGGCCGAATAGACGAAGGTCGGAGTTCCAACGGCCTCGGCCACTTCGGTCACGGGGACATCGCCCGCGTGGAGCACGCCGTCACGGTAGGTAAATGCGTCAAAAGGATGGTTCATGTCAGGGTCCTCATCAGTTCTTGGGAAAGATATAGTCGTTACGCCTTTTGATGCGCACAACCGTACCATCATCGTCGAGCTCAAACGTCATTTTTTCATTGTCGGGCCTTCGGAAGGTCGTCCCTTCAACCAAAACCAGGGGAGTATAGCCGGCCGAAGCGTTTTCATCCGGCGGATATTCATATCCGAATTCAACCAGTCTCCCATCGAGGATCAGGATCTCGTACTCCCATCCCCAGGGATCCGCGTACCGGCCGACGAAGTTCTCCCATGCCGGATCAGCGACTTCGGGGGTTGTGACCGGCTCCGGTCGCAGCGCGTTCAAGAGCGCCGATCCGACAACCTCGTAGGCCTGACGGCTGAAGAGAGAGGGGCTCCGGTCGTCGGCGTTGAGGATGGCGATCACCGCAATCTTCTCCTGCGGAACCATCATCAGGCTGCTGCGATTGCCGCCGATCCAGCCGCCGTGACCGACAAAGTTCTTGCCGTCTCGGTGGGACACGGAGAATCCAAGGCCACGGCCGCCAGAAAAACTGGGGTAGACCCAATGGACCTGGTGCATCTCGCGTACCGTACTGCCCTTGAGAATCTGAGCGCCATCGGCCGGACCGCCGGAAAACTGCAGAGAGACAAAAAGCGCGATGTCTGAGACTGTCGAGACCATATTGGCCGCCGGTCCGATTGCGCCGGCATCGTAGTAGTCGAAGATGTCTCGAGTACCGTCGGGCCCCATCAGCATGTAGGGCGTTGCCCTGCGCCGCATCAGCGCCTCGTCCGGCGCGCCACTGGAGCTCGACATCCCAAGGGGTTCGAAGATGTTCACCTCGAGGAACTCCGCCCACGACATGCCGGACACCTCGGCCACAATCTCTCCCAGCAGGGACAAGCCGAGGTTGGAATAGTGGTAGGTCGTCGCAGGGGCCGCCACCAATTCCTGGGTCGGCACGACCGCGGCCAACTGTTCCCGCGTGGGGAAGACATGATCGGTCCAGTAGGGCACATCCGCTTCCCGAGGCAGCCCCGAGGTATGGGTCAACAACTGGCGAATGGTGATCTCCTGCGAATCCGGGTAGGGATTGTTGATCCGGAACCAGGGCAGGTGCGCCGAAACCGGATCATCGAGCCGGAGTTTCCCCTGATCCCTGAGCAGCATGACTGCCGTGGATGTGAAGACCTTGGTGATCGATCCCATGCGGTAGACGGTCGACGGCGTCGCGGGGATTTTCTTCTCCACGTCGCTGTAGCCGTAACCCTTCGACCAGACGATTTCTTGATCGAACACGACGGCGATCGAAAGGCCGGGCAGGTGGTGATATTCGATTTGCTGCTCAATCCATCGATCCAACACCGTGATGGCTTCGGCGACATCCGATCGTTCTCGCAAGGGAACCTCAGAACCGGCCACCAGCGGGGCAACAATCGCCATCAACACTACGAAACAACTGAATTTCCAACGCATCTCTGAGCCCCCTTCGACAACCGCACCGGCCTCGGGCACGGGATTATAACCCCTCGTTCGAAATCAGACCTCCTTTCTCTCAAGAGACGAATTACAATCACCCGATGCGCTTGTTCTTCCTGTTTCTCCTGCTGGCGTCCCAGTCACCGGAAATGGCCTTGACGCCCGATCAACTCTGGCGCCTGTGGCCTGATGAACGCTTTGTTCGGACCAGCGCGCCCTGCCTCCGACCGTCTGAAGTGGAGGTCGAACTGGCCCGACTCTCCCGACAGCACCCGAAGGAACTGTGTCTGGAGGTAGCCGGGCACTCCTTCGAGGGACGGCCCATTCATCTGTTGAAGGTCGGCCACGGACCCCGCACGGTCTTGTTGTGGTCGCAGATGCATGGAGACGAACCTTCGGCGACACCCGCCCTGCTCGACATTGCCGCCTTCTTGTCGAGCCATGCGCAAGAGCCGAAAATCGCCGCCATGCTCGAAGAACTGACGCTGGTGATGATCCCGATGCTCAATCCTGACGGGGCAGAGGTCTACCAGCGGCGAAACGCCCAGGGCATCGACATCAACAGAGACGCCCTCCACCTCTCGACGCCGGAGGGCAGAATCCTCAAATCCGTTCGAGACGATTTTCAGCCGATTCTGGGTTTCAACTTGCACGACCAGGATCGCCGTCTGGCAGCCGGCGAGAGCACGGCGCCGGCGACCATCGCCCTGCTCGCTGTCGCCGGCGACCCCGAGGGAATACTGACGGCCGGTAGGCTCCGGGCACAAAGAGCATGCTCGGCCATCGCCCACTCCCTGGGCCCGATCATGCCGGACGGAGGCATCTCCCGCTTTAACGAAGACTGGAATCCACGAGCCTTCGGCGACAACATCACGGCCTGGGGCACGCCGGTGGTCCTGATCGAAAGCGGAGGCCTACCACCAGGCCATGCTCTCGAAGACCTCAGCCGCCTCAATTTCGTCGCCATTTTGACGGTATTGCAAGCCTTGGCTCAGAACGACTTGCATGACTTCGACCCACAGATCTACCAGGCGCTTCCCCGAAACCGGCGAGGCGGCCGGGCCGACGTCATCATCCGCGGCGGTTCTGTCCTTCAACCGGACCCCAACCCTATGTTTCGCGCGGATCTGGCCTTCAATCTCTACCGCGATGATCGAAACATCGCCGGCTGCCTCTCCGAACCCAGTCCACGTTCGTCCATCGTCGAGATCGGCGACACGTCACACCTGGGAACCAATCGGGAGGTCAACGCCGAAGGCAGTGTGATCTCAGTCCCATTGACGGTTGGTGTGCAAGGCCGGCCGGCCATCGACTGGCTGAAGGCCACTGTCTTGACGGATCTCGCCGCGATGGGCGTCGGCACCCTCGTCTGGAAGATCCCGGCCGAAATGCGTGCATCTGCCCAATCTGTCGCAGAAGCACTGGCCGGTCCGGAACGAACACGACTGGTCCTCGTTTCCGAATCCGAAGATCTCCCCGACCTCTGCCTTTCGGGGCCACCCGAAAAACCGGCATCCCGGTCCTTCTACGACATCCTCGACGCCCTGATTGACACCGGCGATGAGAGCCTGACATCCGAGGCGGCCCTGCAACTCTTGCTTGCCTCCATCCCCCCGGCCGCCGAATCAAGCCTCAAAGTAGGCCGGCCGGCGTCTTTCCTCATCCTTGATTCGCCGCCCGAAGGCCGGATTGATCCACGCACCCTCCGTTTGAGAGCGGTGTATCTCAACGGTTCGAACATCACCGGAGGTTCCCCTTGAAGAGTTTCGTCCAACGATCCCGCAAAGGCCGACTCGGCCTCTTCCCGGTTCTTTGTCTCACCCTGGCCCTCGGCGCCTGCGCGCCGCATCCTGACCAACCTGCCGACTCCGGACTCTCTTCGGCCCAAGAGCGCTGGGTGAAAACCACCTTGGCCTCGATGAACCTTGAGGAAAAAGCGGCCCAGATGATGATGATCGAGGCGACCGCCGTTCCCCGCAACGTCGAGTCGGGGGAGACTCAAGACCTGAGGAAAGATGTTCGTGACCTCGGTGTCGGCGGATTGGTTCTGATGCGGTCCGAGGCGGAGAGCGTTCCACGCCTGCTCAACGAGTTGCAGGCCGAGGCGCCGATCCCGCTGCTGGTGACGATGGACATGGAACGCAGCCTGGCCTTCCGCATCCGCCGGGGCACGGTCGACCTGCCGTTTGCCATGGCCGTCGGCGCGACGGGTTCCCAAGACGATGCCACCTTTCTCGGCGAAGTGACCGCCCGCGAGGCTCGCGCCCTGGGCATCCACTGGGCCTTCGGCCCGGTGGTCGACGTCAACAACAACGCCGGCAACCCGGTGATCAACATCCGCTCCTTCGGGGAAGACCCGGAGATGGTCTCGAAGCTCGGCGTGGCATTCATCGAGGGCGCCCACAGCGGGAATCTCCTGACATCGGCCAAACACTTCCCGGGCCACGGAGACACCGCCGTCGACAGCCACCTCGACCTGCCGGTCCTGACCGTCGATCGGGAGCGTCTCGAAGCGGTCGAATGGCCGCCGTTTGAGGCAGCGATCGCAGCCGGTGTCGACTCTGTAATGGTCGGCCATATGGCGGTGCCGGCACTCGATCCCTCCGGCCGTCCCGCAACCCTCTCCCCCCTCTTGAATCGAAAGATCCTTCGTGACGAGATGGCATTCGATGGCATCATCATTACCGATGCCATGGACATGAAGGGCGCCGACGGCGCCTGGGCCGGTCAGGCCACGGTGGAAGCGGTCCTGGCCGGCGCCGATATCATTCTGATGCCACGCGATCTCGAAGTGGCGATCGCCTCGCTCGTTCGCGGCGTTCAGGAGGGAGTTCTCGAGGAGGAACGGCTCGACGCCTCGGTGCGACGCATCCTCGAGGCCAAGGCCTGGCTGGGTCTCAACGTCGATCCGATGGTCGATCCCGAGGGCGGACTCCTCGATGTTGGCCGACCCGAGGACATCCGGCGGGCCGACAACATTGCCCAGGCCTCGATCACCGTCATCAGGAACGACAGAGACATGCTGCCGCTCAAGGCGGAGGAACCGCTTCGAATCCTCAATCTCGTACTCGTGGATGACCTCGGTTTCCCGAAAAACGAGTTCACGCGACGAGCCATCGACAATGAGACCCTGGTTTTGGACGAGGCGATCACAACAAAAGCCGCGGACGAGATCCTCGAAGACATTGAAAATTACACCCACATCCTGGTATCGATCTCCTTTCGTCGTGAGACGATATCGCCGAGCCTGAGCGACCTGCTCGATCGCCTCGCAGCGACAAAGATCCCGATAATCACCGCCGCCTTCGGAAGCCCCTACGCCCTGTCCCAACTTCCCGATGCCCCGGTTGCACTGTGCACGTATGGAACCGCGGGGCCCAGCCGACGGGCGGCGGTCGCTGCCCTCTTCGGGGAGATCGACGTTCGCGGCAAACTGCCGGTGACGCTTTCCGAGGACTTTCCGAAGGGCCACGGCCTCGAGATCCCGAAACGCGCCATGACGCTGAGAACCGCCTCACCGGAAGACACCGGCTTCAAACCCGGCGGCATGGAGGAAGTTGACCGCGTGCTGGAGACCTTGCTCGAGAAGAAGGCATTCCCCGGAGGCGTGTTGGCAGTGGGACACAAGGGCGCACTGGTCCACCTGCACCCCTTCGGTAGTGTCTCCTACGACGAAGACGCAACTGCGGTCGAGGCCGACACGATCTACGATCTGGCCAGCCTGACCAAAGTCATCGCCACGACGACGATGGCAATGATCCTGGTGGACGAAGAGCGTCTGAGCCTCGATGCCAAGGTGCAGGATTTCCTGCCGCTGTTTGAGGGGCCGAACAAGGACACGGTCACCGTCCGCCACCTTCTGACCCACAGCTCAGGGCTGGATTGGTGGGCACCACTATTCGAAGAGATCGAAGGTCGGCAGTCCTACGTACAGCACATCCAGGCGATGGATTTGGTGTACGAGCCGGGCAGCGAATACCGCTACAGCGACCTCGGCATCATTCTCCTGGGCGAGATCCTGTCGAGGGTCGCCGGTGAACCCTTCGAAGACTTCGTAACCAAGAGAGTGTTCGAGCCCCTGGGCATGGCAGAGACCGGCTACCTGCCGGACGTGGCGCTGCTGCCGCGCATCGCACCGACCGAGAACGACGAACGGCGCGGCGGGGTCGTTCACGGCCAGGTGCACGATGAGAACGCCCATGCCATGGGAGGCATCGCGCCCCACGCCGGGCTGTTCAGCACCGCCGGCGATCTTGCGCGGTTTGTCCAGATGATCGCGAACGGCGGCGTCTTCGAGCACCATCGACTGATTTCACAAAAAACCGTGGATCTGTTCACAAAGGCGGAAGGCAGCGTTACCGGCTCGACCCGGGCTTTGGGCTGGGACACAAAATCTCCCGAACATTCCTCCGCCGGAACGCTCTTTTCAACGAATTCATTCGGTCATACCGGTTTCACCGGCACCTCGATCTGGATCGATCCGGAGCGCGACCTCTTCATCGTGCTCTTGACCAACCGAGTGCACCCGACCCGAGAAAACACACTGATCCGCGAAGCCCGGCCGGCCGTTGCCGATGCCGTGGTCGGGGGGCTGGTCAAGTGAATCCGGAGAAAACGCAAAGACGCAAAGGGGCAAAGACGCAAAGGAACAAAAAGCTGACACTGTGTTTCGCTCTGGTAGGTGCCTCGGTTCTGAATGCCGCGTGTGACCGGGCCGTCAATGAAAGCCCTGTCAAGGAGGTCGGAACCTCTGCCGTCGAGGTCGGATTGGATCAGATCGCCGCCGGTCATACAGAACAGCTTCAGAACAAGCGCATCGGCCTGATCGTGCACGCCGCTTCGGTTGCCTCGGACGGACGGCATACGATCGATGTCTTCCAAAAGGCCGGCCTCAACGTCGTCCGTCTCCTGACACCGGAGCACGGCCTGCGGAGCCGAGCCGCGGCGGGCGAACACGTCGACAGCGGCACGGATGAAATCAGCGGCTTGCCCGTCGTCAGTCTCTACGGCGAACACCGGAAACCGACGGCCGAAGACCTCGCAGATCTCGACAGCCTGGTCTTTGACCTCCAGGGCGCCGGCGTGCGCTTTTACACCTATGTCAGCACCCTGATTCTGTCTCTGGAGGCTGCGGCGGAAAACGGGCTGGAGTTCGTCGTTCTTGACCGGCCCAATCCCCTCGGCGGGGAGCGCATCGAAGGACCGGTCAGCGCCCCTCGCGAAGAGGTGCCTTCCAGTTTCGTCAACCTGGCGCCGGGACCGCTGGTCCACGGCCTGACCCTCGGTGAGATGGCTCAGCTGGTCAATCAGGGTATGGAGCAACCGGTGCGCCTGTCGGTCATCAAAATGAAAGGCTGGGAACGCAGGATGACCTGGGTTGATACCGGCCTGGGCTGGGTTCCGCCTTCACCCAACCTGCGCAGCCCGGAGGCCGCCCTCGCTTATCCGGGCACCGGATTGCTCGAAGGAACCAATTTCTCGGAAGGCCGTGGTACGCCGCAACCGTTTCTGGTCATCGGGGCGCCCTGGATCTCGACAGAA
>JBDLIO010000040.1:0-9749 GCA_039714865.1 Acidobacteriota bacterium
GGCGAGGGTCAAGAGCGGTGGCTACCGAACCGTATCCGACCAGCCCGTCGTGTATTTGTTCTCGAAGCCGTGACTGAAGATCTCGTCGGGAACAAGCTCGTACGCGCCCGAATCACCGTAGGGACCCACCGGACGGGGGGTGAAACGGGCGTCCTCGTCGAGCAGGTGGGTGGTGGTGAAGACATAGTCGTCCGATACGCCGGAGGCACTGAGCTTGAATGTCTGGACTCCGCCGCCGTTGAACCCGAAATCGGAGAGGTGTAGGAGACCTGTCGCTGTTCCGGCGCTGTGGTAGTTGCCGTAGCCCATGAAACAGGTGTCGGCCCATTCCACATTTCCCGCCACCGGGTCGATGTTTGCCTCTTCAACATTGCATGTGCCGGATACGATGGTGTTTTTGAGGGTGGTCAAAGCACCACCGGCCCGACAGTAAATCGTTTCTTCTGCGATATCGATTTGGTAAAGGGTGCAGTGTTTGAACTCCGAGGTTCCCACTACCCACACCCCGTCGGCGCCACCAGTTGCGGTGTTGTCGAAGAACGTGACGTTGTAAAAGTAGGAAGTGCCCTCGGTGTAGACGGCCCCAGCATTTAAGGCAGTGTTGTTGTTGACCGTGCATCGGTTGAGCTGGGTCGTTGAGCCGGGGCCGATATAGAGGCCACCGGCCCGATGCTCGGAGCTGTTGAACGAGATCATGCTGTCGTTCATCCAGAGGAGGCCCTCCTCATTGAAAATGCCGCCTCCGCGTTCGTTGTTGTCGTCTCCGGTGATGTGGTTGCCGGTGATCTCGCAGCTGTTGATGATCAGGGTCGAATTCCAGTTGAAGATGCCGCCGCCGGAAGCGCCGTTGACCAGACCGCCCCTGATGGTCAGACCCGTCAGGAAGACCGAGCCCGAGTTCATGTCGATGTGCAGCACCCGGTCGATGGCGTTGCCGTCGATGATCGTGGCCCCCGGTCCCTCGCCGATGATGGTCACCATGTCGAGGGAGTCGATATCGAGATCGCCGGTCAGGCCGCCATTTTCCCCGGCGCCCGGAATGGTCAGATTGTAGGTGCCCGCGGGCACGTGGATGGTGTCATCCTCCCCGTTGGAGTTGGAGACCAGGATGGCGTCGCGAAGCGAACAGAATAGGATGCAATTGCCGTGGTAGACGTCGTCGGTCGTGTCGACCTGGATATCGGCGGCCTGGCCCGCCGACGGGAAGCCGAGCATCATCCCCAAACCGACAATGAGCAATGACGGGAAAGAACGGCGGACAAACTCAAAAATTATCATGATTTCCTCCTTGGTGGCAGGTACCCCACGACTATTCGTGCTCTCACCTCAGACAACGCCCTCCGAGGCCAAACCGCACACACTCACGCCACCCCGGTCCCCGCAACGTCCCCAGGCGAAACCCGGCCTGTTGTGCGTTTTCCCGAGTTCTGTCGTTTGATTCAATGAAAGGGGAAAGCTCCATGTCACGCTCAACGATGTCGCTTCTCACCCTGATCTTTCTCGTTGCCCCAGTGGCCGCCGGGACCGCTGATGCCTCGGACCCCCTCTACGCCCTTGCGGAAAAGATCGGGCCCCCAGGAACGCTTGAACCCAACGGGTTGTTCGGTTCGTCCGTTGCCGCGGACCTGGAAACGGCGGTGGTGGGCGCTCCGGGCGGCAACGCGGCCTTCGTCTTCGCAGCAGGGCCCGACGGGTGGCAGTTCGAGGCCGAGCTTCTGCCGCCGGCCTATACCGGCGAGCCACTCGATATCGACTACCTCGAATTCGGGCACTCCGTGGCCGTCCACGGCGGCGTCGCCGTCATCGGCACTCCGAGAGCCAGAGTCTTCTCGGGGCTGGAATGGTACGAAGTGGGTGCGGTCTGCGTCTTTCGGCGCTCGGCGGAGGGTGTCTGGTCGCTCGAACAGGAGTTGGCAGCGTATGACATCTTTGATATAGGAGAGATGCACTTCGGCGCGTCGGTGGCGATTTCGTACGAGACCATTATCGGCGGGGCGCCCGACGACACCGGGTTCGGCGAACCGAGCGAGTCCGGCTCGGCCTTCGCCTTCACCCTGGTGGGCGGCGCCTGGCAACTCCAGCAACGGATCACGCCGACCTACCAAGGCGCTGAAGACCACTTCGGCGAATCGGTGGACCTTCATATCGACACCGCGGTCATCGGTGCTCCCGACCGCGAGGTGATCCTCTCGACGGACGCCGGCCACGCCTACATCTTCACCCGCAGCGGCACGAGTTGGACGCAGGCTGCCGACCTTACTGCCTCCGACGCCGGACACGGCGATCATTTCGGGAAATCGGTTTCGTTCAGGAGCCCCTTCGCCCTCGTTGGCGCCCCGGATGACAACCATGCCTCAGGCGTTGACGCGGGTAGCGCCTACGCCTTCACCGAAACAGGCGGCGTGTGGAGCCAACAACAGAAGCTCGTCGCCACGGACGGCGAAGCGGGCGATCGTTTCGGTGCCGCGGTGGATTGGTGCGGAGGGATGGCCTTCATCGGCGCCCCGGACGACAACCATGGAATGCTCGGCATCGACGCCGGCTCGGCCTACATCTTCCAGCTCACGACCGGAACGTGTTTTCAGGATGAGAAGCTCCTGGCGCCTGATGGCGCAATATCCGACCATTTCGGATCTTCGGTGGCCATAGGGGGAACTGCCCTTGTGGGCAGCCCCTTCGATGAAGGCCCGAACGTGACCAATACGGGCTCGGCCCATCTTTACCTATACGATTACGATGGCGGTTCGTGGGGCCATGAAGAGATCCTCTACGGCCATTGGGGAACCGGTCAGTTTTTCCAGGCATTTGGAACCGCCATCGCGGTGGACGCCGACACCATGGTGGTCGGAACACCCTCGAGCGAGTTTCAAAGCGCGCACGTCTTCGTCCGCGATGGCGACCACTGGGCCCTGCAACAAGAGATGTTTTCACAGCAGGGCTACTTCTTCGACGACAAATTCGGGGGCGCCGTGGACATCAGCGGTGACACCATGGTCGTCGGGGCATATAACGGATCCACCTCCGCCATCGACTACAGCGGGCGTGCCTACATTTACATCCGTATCTCGACCATTTCCGGTCCGGTCTGGGAACTCCAGCAGATCCTCGAACCCAGCGACGCCGCGACGGGGCAGAGATTCGGCGAGAGCGTGACCATAGAGGGCGACACCGTGATGGTTGGAAGCCCGGAAAGGAGCGGAGGCGGGGGCGTCTACTACTTTTCACGTGCCGGCTCGGTCTGGTCGGAGGACGCCATCCTCGAGGCAACCGGTCTGGAGGCCGGGGACGACTTCGGCTTTGACGTATGTCTCTCGGGTGATCTGCTCGCGGTCGGTGCGACCGGGGATGACGATGCCGGCGACAACGCCGGCGCCGTCATCCTGTTCAACCGCCCGGGTTCGCTCTGGGTCGAAGGCCAGAAGCTCACGGCCGACACACCCCAGATCAACAGCTACTTCGGCAACGCCATTGAGATCGACGGATCGAGCCTGATCGTCGGCGCCCGATCCACCGAGGTTTCCGGGCACATCGGCGCCGGTGCGGCGCATGTCTTTGTCGAGGTTGGCGGCGTGTGGAGCGAACAACAACGACTGGTGGCATCGAATGCGGGCCCCAGTTTCTATTTTGGAATAGATGTAGCGATCGACGGCGACATCGCGGTCATCGGCTCGAGTGGTTGGGATTTTCAGGCGCTGAACAGCGCCGGGGCGGCCTATGTCTTTCGTCGCTCGGGCACGATTTGGACTCAGGAACAGGAGTTTCACGGCTCTCCGATCGAGTTGGGCGCCCACTTCGGGAACGCGGTCGCGGCGACGACCGACGGAATCATGATCGGTGCCCTGTGGGAAAGTTCTCCCCCCATAGGATACGGGGCCGTCTATTTCTACATCAGCACCTTCGATCGGTCGGATCTGGCGATCACGGTAAGCGACGGCCAGACCGAGGCGGTGCCCGGAACGTACGTCACCTACGACATCGTGGTGGCCAACGACGGGCCCAACGAAGCCCTCGGCGCAACGGTCACCGACACTTTCCCGCCTGAACTCCTGGGCTGCTCGTGGACCTGTGTCGGCACTTCGGGCGGCGTCTGCACCCCGGGACCGGTGGCCGGCCATATCTCGGACACGGTAGACCTGCCCGTGGGAGCCCAGCTCGATTACGAGGCTGCGTGCCTTATTGACACGGCGGCCTCCGGCGATCTCATCAACACGGCGTCCGCGGCGCCTCCCGCCGGTGTGGCCGACCCCGATATGCTCAACAACACTGCCGTCGACGTGGACGCCCTGACCCCTCTCGCCGACCTGGCCATTTTCAAGGACAACGGCACGACCGAGGTGATGCAGGGCCATCCCACCACCTACACCATTCAGGTCGCCAATGTCGGGCCCAGCGATGCGCCGGCCTCACCGGTCATCGATTCGTTCCCGCCCTGCTTGTCGGACTGCTCGTGGACGTGCACTGCGGGCCCCGGCGCCTATTGCCCTCCGGGAGGCGCCGGCGACATTGATGAAGGAGTGGACCTCCCCGTCGGAACCTCGGCGACATTCCTCGCCACCTGCACCGTAGTTACGGCCTACGGACAGTGCTCCAATACGGCAGAGATTTTCGCCCAGGGAGGGTGGGGCATTGTCGATCCCTATCTCGGCAATAATCAGTCCACCGACACCGACAACGTGGTTCCGGACCCGTCGTTGATCTTTGCTGACGGTTTCGAAAGTGGTGATGCCACTGCGTGGGGTTGGCTTGTGGAGTAGCCTATTGAAATTCAGTAAGTTATCAATCCGTCGAGGACTTTTCTTGCTCAAAAAGAGGGACTTCTGACCCTATAGCAGCCATCTCGGCGGGTCAGCCGTGGCTCAGGGTGTCGTGGTCGACCAGTGCCGTGTGTCTCCGGACTCGAAGCCGTCGGAGAAGACCGGCAGTTCCTGGACTCCGTCCCAGGTGAATGCTTCGATCTGCCCCAGGTCGTTGGTCACCGTGAAGCCCGCGTCGAGGATTCGGCTCATGGAGTTGTCGAGGTAGATCCGGAAGGCGCTTCCGGGATCGTCCGGCGTGGCTTCGGGGGACGGCCAGGGCGGATTGTAGCCGTTGTCGAGGAAGGCCGGGATCAATATCTCGGTGGCCGCCCAGATGTCGGTGGCGACCGGATCCGTGCTCGCCACGAGCTGGTCCAGACGGGTGGCGTCGCCATAGCCGGTCCACGGACCGTCGAAGGGATTCGCGTTGACCCAGATGCAGTCGAGGATATTGAGATCGGCGGGGCGGATCTCGCCGATCAAGGCGCCGAGCAGACCATTGCCGATGGCGCTGTGCGAGTTGGTGCTCAACTCGCGGGTGGCCACTCCCATGTAGTGCTTGACGCAGCCCGTGACCCCGTAGGTGGCATGGTGCGACTTGAGCACCGGCAGATTGATGAACTTGAGGCGGTCGCGGTCATAGGTTGAGGCGCCCGGGTCCCAGATGCCGTCACGCAGGCTGATGAAGGTGCCGTCGCCGGTCTCAAACTTCGGGTATGAAACGCGGCCTGACAGCTGGGCATCGTAGTCGTAAACGATGTAGCCGTCCTGTGAATCGCCGTCGGAGTACTCGCCGACCGAGGTGTAGCGGATGGTGGTCCAGTCGGAGTGGGAGACGTTGTATCCAAGGGTCTGGAAGCCCACAACCACATCGTGCGGCGACAGCGAGTGGTCCTCGGCGTTGTTCGCGGGGCGGTCGAAGTTGCTGACCGAGTTGAACTGCGCGTTCTCGGCCACGACCACCTCACCGGTGAATGTGTCGGGATGGTCGACGATCGCCCGAATCAGGCCGCGCAGCAGATCGGTGTTGGTGCCGCCCCTCTCGTCCCACTGGTAGTTGATTTTCACCACGACAACGTCATTGCCGGCGATGATTCCGGCGGGGCCTGCAAGCGGCGAGGTCGATGCGGACCGGTAGAGCTTGAGTCCATGGGAGCCCATCAGAGTGAGCAGATTGTCCAGCCCGACGAATCGGTCGCCGCTGGGTTGCTGTGGGCAGTCGGTGACCCTGAATACCTGGGCCTGGTAGTCGAGGGGGGCTGCCGTCCCGGCCGACCTCAGCTCCTCTGCGAGCGACGAGTGCCCCCACAGGCCGAGCGTCATCGACAGGCCGGCCATGGCTGCCGCTACACCTGACGGGGTGCGCATTCCTTGCACCAGCCCACGGCGGGCTGTCACCAGGGCCGAGAGCAGGGGGGCGGCGAAGGCCAGAGACGCTGCGGAGAAGGCCGCCTGCTGGCAGGGATAGGCAAACCGGCTTGGTTTGGCGCCGGTGCGCAGCAGCAACCAACACAGGGCGAGAAACCCTGCCAGAACCGAGTTCACAATGAACCAGGACCTCAAGAACCAGTGCAGCCGACCACCCGGACGACTCAGCTCAGGCCTGTCTTCGTGCCGGGCGTGAGGGCAGTTTCGAGGTGTTTCCCGTGTCATTGTTTTCCCCTTGTTCTTGGGTGTCTATGCCGATGAAAACGGTACCACAGGTGCCGGATTTCCCATTGCGATTGTGCCGACCTTCGCTTGGTCGTTATGCCGCAATGCGAAATGGCGCCGGTCGACATTCCGAAAGCTCGCGCAGTAGGGGTGGTAGAGCCGGACTGCTCGCTAGCCGGCACTTTTGAGCTTGGCCAGGGCCTCCTGTACGGAACCGGCGTGGTCGATGTGATCGAGCAGCATGACGATTCCCAGAACCTTTTCGACCTTCGGAGGGATTGAAGCCAGAACGAAATTGCCTCCAGCCTGTGATGCGGACCACATCATGGCCATGAGGATCCCGATGCCGGAACTGTCGATCCGATCGACCGTCGACAGATCGACCACGATTTTGGTGGACCCGTCGGAGACCTTTTCTCTGACCTCGTTTTGCAGGTCGTAGCCCCGGGAGGACCCGAGAAGGTCTCCTGAGAGTGTGATGACCAAGGTCGAGTCGTCGATCGGTTCGCTGTGGACTTCGAGCGTTTTCTTTACCATTTGCTGACTCCATCGGTATACCGGCCGAGCCGGCTCGCGGCGCAGCGTCAATGATGGATGGCATTGCTGAGCTCCATAGTGATCTCAGCGGTCATCCCGGCCACTGTCGTTTGCGGAATTCCGCAATCATCAAATTGTACACCACCACGACGGGGTTCTGGTTGGTTCAGGTCGTGCGGGGCCCGCGGCGCTGAACCATCCGAATGTCGCGGGCATTTACGGCCACGATGAAACCACCGCCCCTTTCCCCGGGAGCCAAATTGACATCAGCCACTCTTATCATCCGCCATCACGGCCGCCTCCGCCGGTCCCGGCGGCCAAGGGCCCGGTCGGCTGCAATGAGAACCAGCATCAGCGCCACCATCAGAATTCGGAGGTGGCCTTCGCCGAACCGGGTGATCAGATGGGCTGCAGCCTTACTCTCGAACTCGAATTCCGGCAGCGCTGCTGCCACCATCTTGGCTCGGCGCTTCTTGGGCAACTCGTACCCGGCGAGGACCTCGGTGTTGGAGAAGTACGAGCTGATGATCCGGTCCTCGCCCTGCGCGATGCTCATGTGCTGCCGGTAGAGGTCAGGGTCGTCGCTGTTCTCGTTGGCCAGGGCGAGGTTGCGAAGGCGGCTGAAGAAGTGAACCCGGGCCTCATAGGCAAATGGTGCGCGGCCGGGGTTGTAGGTCCTCAGGAACTCGCCGTAGCGTTTGCGGTGGGCGGCGAGGGCCGCGGTCATCTCGTGGTCGATCTCGCGGTCGAGATCCGCCAGCTCCGAGAGAGTGAAACGAGAGAAGAAAATGCCGATGTCCGGGATCTCGTGGCGAAGGCCGTACTCTACGATCACATCCTCGTGGTCGAACACGGACCACGGCAGGTACGAGTCGATCGTGCCGATACGGGCTGGGGTTGCGGCCAGGAAGAGGGTAAGCAATGCGACGAGGCCTGCCGCCAAACGGGCGAGCAATCGAAGGTCGTGGATGGTGGGCGAGGATCGGGGAGCCAGGGGCGGCAGGCCCTTCCAAAGGGCGATGACGGCCAGCGAACCGGCGCCGGCGTTGATCCAGATGTCGCGAAAATCGAAATAACGGCCAGGCGTCAGCCACTGCACGAACTCGTCGAGACAACCGACAAGGGCGCCAAACAGCACCGCGGCGGGGTAAACCACCCAGGACCGGATTCGAAAACCGAGGGCGTGAGCCAGAAGCAGCGCGAGCAGACCGTACTCGACGAGGTGGATCGCCTCCTCGGGCCGCGACCATAGGCGGCCGGCCCACCAGATGGCGACCGCGGTCACTGCTGCCAGCCAGAGGACACGTTGCCACTCGAGAGGCGAAGACCGCCGGTGGAGCAGGACGATGCCGAGCACGGCGGCGCCGATGAGGGCGGTGACGGTGGCGTATCCAAAAACCTGTGAGCCGGCGTTCGTGGCGATCCACTCCTGCACCTTCCGGATCACCGGCACGGTGACGAAGATGAGGATGATCCAGGAGATTGCACCAACCCAGGCTTTGAGTTCCGAAGGCCTCCCGTGGGCAGTTTCGGCACCCTGAGCGATCTCTTTGTGTCGAGGCATGAATGAATTGTATAGCCGTCCTGTCTATGGTGTCAGAGGATTGTTGGTCTCCCTCACTGGGGCAGTATCGTCGTTGGATCGTTGGTAACGTTGTCGATGATCGAACCGTAGCAGAAGTAGCGCGAGTTGGCGCTGGGGGCGAACACCTCGACCGAACCTTGCACTGGACGATAATCCGCGAAAACCCGATTGAGCTGGTCGTTGGACCACGGTTGCAGCACCATGACGATCGTTTGCAAAGAGACGCCTTGCTGATCGAAGAGTTCGAGGTTGAGGATTGTGGGGATCCGGTCCGCATTCAGGCAGCCGATGTTGGTTCGGTAGTTCGCATCTTCGGTTGCAAAGAGGATATTCCGAAGTTCGGCCCCAGGGATCATCCGGCGCTCAGGAACAGCCGGAATCGCCTGGCCGAAGGTTCCGCCGCTCCCGGCCTGCTCGATATTGTAGGTGCGGCTCGTGAAGAACAGATCCGGGCTGCTGCTCTCGATGGCGATTGCGCCCACCGCGTTCGGCTCGAGCGCAAAGATTTCGTGGACGGCGTTGGCGAAACGGGTCCCCGCATGGGAGTCGAGGGAATAGACCTCGGAAGTCATCGGGTCGGCGTTTGTGGCGCCGCGCGGCAGCCACAAAAAGCGGTATGTCCCGGGTGTGGTACCGGCATTTTTTACGTCGATGTCGGTCTGGTAGAAGGCGCCCTCTGCGCCTTGGGCAAACGCCGCGGCAGGGATGAAGTGGCGGTTGGTGAGCAGGACGTCGTCGCCGCCGTCGGAGAGGAAGAAATTCAGCACGAGCGGTGTGAAGTCTGCCGACAATCTTGGATTGTGACCGCTCCCAGCCATGGTCCATAGCTCGGAGGCCCCCCCCGGCAAACAGTCATCCGCGTACCTGGCAACTGTCGTTTCAAACCCCGCGACCCTGGAGTCGAGGTCGAGGGGTGGGGACGAGAGGTCGGGGACCATCGAACACTGATTGAACGCTGCCCATTGTTCGGTTGTTTCGACGGCGCCCGGATAAGTGCCCTGATCGGTTTCACCTCCCAGGTAATTGATGCCTGTGTCGGCGGTGCCGTTGATTTGCAGCATCCGGACCGGTGCCGACGGCCGGCAGTTTGCCGGGTCGGCGAATGTGGCGCCTCCCAAGGAAGCCGCGGCGGCGATGATGTCGGCGTGGTCACAGGCCAAACGATGGGCCATGAAGGC
>JBDLIO010000041.1:0-9465 GCA_039714865.1 Acidobacteriota bacterium
CGCCGCCGTTGAAGCGGCCGTCGATGATCAGGCCGTCCTTCATCACCTGGGAGTAGTACTGGCGGGGGAACTCGGCTGCGGATCCCATATAGGTGTCGGGAAAGTGCAGATAGCCGATGGCGCCGCCGGAGGCCTCGTCGGCAATCCGCCGATTGTGCTCGACCCATGCCTGATAACGCAGTCGCCGTTCGCTCCTCAGTGGCTTGACGGTGATGTTCCAGGACCCTTCGAAGGAGGGGCTGTCGTTGAGGGTCAGCCGCGTCGGAACTCCGGCGAGACCCTGGAACCAGGCGTAGGGTTCCAAGTGCGTTCCGACCGTGTCCCCGTTGACGGCCATCAGGTAGAGGCCCTCTCTGGCATTGATTCCGGGGCCGGCCAGGGGCGGCAGGATCTCGCGATTCCAGTCAGCAACGTCGTAGACTCGGGTGATCTTCCAACGATCCCCGTCGGCCTCGTAGTCGGCGCCCAGCATGCCGACGTTGACCCGATCGGGCCTTCGCCGACGATCACCCGGAGAGGCATAGGTGTGGGATGTCGAGAGTTCACCGATCAACTCGCCGAGAATGTAGCGCATGTCCTGGGCGCAGGTTGCCCGGGTGACCAGGGCCCGGTAGTGCTGACCTACAGCGGGCCAATCGAGGCCGTTCATGCCGGGGTCGTAGTAGAAGTCGCGTTCGAGACGCCAGGCTTCGTCGTAGACCTGGGTCCACTCGGCTCGTGGATTGACGGTGACGATCAACTGGTCGAGATCGAGCGTGCCGGTCTTTTCTTTCTTCTCGGCCATCGGTGCAAATTTCGGCCCGGGGCTTTCGATTTTCTTGATGCCGACCTTGGCGCCACGGCGCCACACCAGATGCCGGCCGTCGGCCGACACACGGTAGCTGTCGACCTTTTTGACCAGTGTGGACGCTTCACGCTTCTTGAGGTCGAAGGCCGCCAATTCCTGGGGGGCAAGGGCGCGGAACTCGAAGGGGTTGTAGTCGCCGTCCGACCCGTTGAGGTAGAGGATCTTGTCGTCGATTGCAGACAACTGGCGGTAGTTGCCGGCTTCAAGCGGCAGGGCTTCGAGACGAGAAGCCAATCCGTCCCAGTCGATGCGGACCGTGACCGTTTCCGTCTCTTTGTTTTTGCCAATTGGAGAGCGGGTGTCTGATTTGGCAGAAGCAACCTCGTCGGACAGCAGGGGCAGGAGCGCTTCGCCATCGGCTTCGAGGGTCAGGGCATAGATCGCGGCGAGGTCCTTGTAGACCATCTCCCACTCGAAGTCACCCAGGGTTGGCCTGAAATGACGGTTGGAGATGAAGAGCAGGCGCCGTCCGTCCGGGGTGAAGACAGGACCGAAGTCGTTGAACCGGCCGTCGGAGACGTCGTGGCTTTCACCGGTCTCGAGGTCGTGGACCCAGACTCGGGAGACCATATCCAGGCCGATCTTGGAGTAGGCGAGGTAGCGCCCATCGGGGGACCACGAATAATCGGAGATAGGTTTCTTTTCCAAAGCGATATCCATCGGTTCCCGTTCGGAACGGTCGATTGTCGTGACCGCCTTGCTGTCGATGTCGAGTACATGGAAGCTCAGAGTCTGATCTGCAAACGCGATTTTTTCGGAATCCGGTGACCAGCGCAGAGTGTGACGGTAGCCCGGCCCCAGATCGGTCAGGCGCCGGGCGGTGCCATGGCCTCCCGCTGCGGTGATCCAGAGATCCGACTCACCGTCGGCGTCGGAGACCCAGGCGATCAACAGACCGTTGGGTGACCACGTGGCGTTTCTCTCCCGGGCGCCGGGGCTGTTGCTCAGATTTCTGGTGGGGCCGTGCTCTTTCGGTACGGTGAAAATCTCGCCGCGGGCGGAAAGCAGGGCCCGGCCACCTTCCGGAGCGATGTCGATGCCGGTGATGTCCTCGGTGACCTCGCGGCGGTAGAGCCTGGTCTCTCGTGCAGGCGTCGCGATCGTGATATCCAGGCGCCGGTTTTCGCCGGTCGAGGGGTCGAAGAGCTGCACGTCGCCCCCCTGTTCGTAGACGATGCGCCGGCCGTCGGTCTCCGGCCTGCGGGTATCCCATGTTTTGTGGTCGGTGACTTTCTTGATGGCGCCGTTTTCAAGTGAATAGTTGAAGAGATTGAGCGTGTGCTCACGGTCGGACGCAAAGTAGAGCTGATCGCCGACCCACAGGGGCAGGCGATCGGTACCCTCGAAGGTTGTCAGTTGACGGTCGGTTCCTGTCCGAAAATCATAGAGCCACAAGTCCTGCGCCATGCCGCCGCGGTAGCGCTTCCAGGTACGGTCCTCTCGGGCGATCCGGTTGTAGACGATCTGTTGACCGTCGGGGGCGTAGGCGCCGCGGCCCGCTTCGTGCAGGGGCAGAACTTCGAGACCGGAGCCATCCGGCGAGATCAGAAAGAGGCGGTCGAATCGGCTCCAGCTGAGCCGGTTGGAGCGAAAGAGCACCTTGTTCTCGGTCGGGTGCCAGCCGATGACCTCGTCGGCGCCGGGATGGAAGGTCAGGCGACGGGGGTTGGAACCGTCGGCGTGCATCACCCACACGTCGGCATTGCCGCCGGCGGAGGAGGTATAGGCCAGCATCGACCCGTCAGGAGAAAAGCGGGGATGTCGGTCTTCGCCCTCGTCGTCGGTCAGGCGCAGTGCCGCTCCGCCGGCTGCCGGCGCCGTCCAGATGTCTTCGGCGTGAACAAAGGCGACGGTGTCACCGTGGATGTCCGGAAAGCGGAGGAGAGGCCTCGGAACGTCTGCGGCGATCGCCGAGACCGAGATCAGCATGCTGAAGACAAACACGGATATGACTGTTTTTTGATGGTTCATTCATTTTCTCCGGCGGCGAACGCCGCTCGTCAGTGTAACGGTTTCCGGCCATCAAGGTTGCATAGAGCTGAGCTGACAGCTGATAGCGGACAGCTTTTTCACCCGAACAGCAGGTAGTAGCCACAGCCGAAGATGGCGACATCGGCACAGGCGTGCGCCACCCAGCCGGGCCAGATCGAGCGGTAGCGTTGATACATCCATGACCACGTCGCCCCGCCGATGAAGACGCCGGTTGAAGCCAGAGCGGTCAGGCCGGGGCTGAAGTAGGTCGCCATCGCGACGACATGGTGGATCGTGAAGATGGCTGCCGACGCTGCAATCGCGACCGGGCGGGACCACAGGGCCTCGCACCGGCTCTGGATAAACCACCGGAAAACGTACTCCTCGACGACCGAATTGACGAAGATCCAGTAGAGGGCGCCGAGGATGTAGGCCAGGGGTGACGCCAGGCCCATCTCGGTGACCTCGACACGGAGTGCAGCCGGATCAATCCGGGGAATGGCGATCAACCAACAGGTGGCAACGATGACCGCGGCCGTGCCGAGGCCGATCAGCACCCCGGTCCCGAGCCCTCCGTGTCTGGGGGGAGACCAGCCGGGTCGTCCTTTGTCGACGCGGAGGTGCCACACGATGGGGAGGACCAACAGCCAGACCTTGGCCGCCGCGAATACCGTCCTGCCGACAGGCCCCGGCCAGAAGATCAGAGCTGCGGCAATACCCAAGGTGGGGACCGGAGCGAGCAGAACCAGGGCGATCAGAGACCGTTGTCGGGTGGTCATGGGTTCAGGGTAACGGATTTTGGTCGAGACCGTCTCGGGTTTCGCCTTTCAGGTGAAGCTCAAGTAGAATCCCCGCGTGTCCGTTCCTATTCCAGAAAGATGCATGACCGAGATCGGTTCGCCGTCGGTGACGGGGCCTCGGCCCCCCGTGACCTTCTTCATCGCCAACGAGGCCGATGTCGAGGGACTCAGAAGTCTCGATCCCGACAAGGTCCTTCAGCACTCCCGGAGGGGTGAATTCGCGTGGGTGGTCCAGACCTATCTTCGGCTGCAGGCAGCCGGCTATCCGGTGGCCTTGGCGAACGTCGCCCCTCAAACCGGCCTGGTGGTTTTTCATGCCAAGCACAAGCATCTGCTGGCCCAGGCCGCAAGCGCCGGCAACGGCCTGATTTTTGTCGGTATCCGGGCCGATAACAGCGCCCCGCTGTTGGCGGATTTTGAAATTCTTCAGAACGGGTGGTTTGGCGACAACGTCCGGAGGTTTCCCGTTACACACTGGCCACAGCCGGGCATCACGCCTCGAGATCCCGGGCGTGGAGCCAGAGTCGAACGGATCGGTTACATGGGCTTGATCGAGAATCTCGAAAGCGAATTCCAAAGTGATGTCTGGGTCGATGCTCTCTCCAGGCTTGGGATTGAGTGGGCGCCGAGCATGGTTCGTTTTCGGGAGATGGGTGATCCGACTCAGGTCAACTGGGAAGAGTACCGGGACCTCGACGTCTTGTTGGCAATCAGGCCGAAGGAGAGGGCCTTGGCCTATGCCAAGCCGGCCAGCAAGCTGATCAACGCATGGCGGGCGGGTGTGCCGATAATGGTGGGTCCGGAATACCCCTATCGGGAACTCCGACGAAGCGAAGACGACTTCATTGAGATCACAAACGTCGCGACCGCACTCGAGGCCTTGCAGCGGCTCAAGAGTGATCCGGGTCTTTACCACCGAATGGTATCGAACGGCTACCGTCGCGCTGAGGAATTCACCGAATCCAAGATCACACAACGGTGGGCCGAACTGCTGTTCGACACCATCCCCTCTCTGGTGGCAGCCCAAGGCCTTCATTGGACGCACCGACTGCCCCTCGGCCTTCGTCCTCCTGTCAGGCGAATCCTGCGGATTGTTCGGAGGGAACGGTCTCGATGACCCCCGGCTCCGGGCAGGAACCGACTCGGCGATGGGCGTCTCCGATCGTGTGGGTGTTGATATTTTTTGGAGGGTTGTCCCTGGCGGCCCTGGTCGCACCCGCTGTATACGCCGCCCTGTTGGCCGTCGAGCCTGATCTTCGATTGACTCTGTCGAGGGTGTTCAATCGGGCGGCGATGGTGGCCGCCGTTGTGATGCTGTTCGTTTTTCGAAGAGTCGTGGGGTGGCAGGAGTTGAAGGTCCTCTTCGGCCGCGGGACGAAGGTTCATCGGTTTCGAGAAGTCGCCATCGGTTGGGCGGCGGCGCTGGCGGCCATTGTGGCAGGTGTTGCGTGGGCGATGGCCACGGGCCGGCTTGGGGTGACGCTCAACGAGTACCACTTCTTTGCCGTGCGGACGGCAACGGCATTGATTGGCGGGCTGATTGCGGCCCTGATCGAGGAGTCGTTTTTCCGCGGCTTGATGTTGCAAAGCCTGAAGGGGAGCATTGGGCGGTCGGCCGCTGTCGTGACAAGCAGTGCGGCCTATGCGGCGGTCCACCTGCTGATTTCCGACCGGACTTTCGTATGGACCGGATTCTCGTTGGGTTCCGGTTTCGCCTATCTGTCACAGGCCGTCGGACGGCAGTTGGAGCCGGCGTCTGTGTGGCCCCTGCTCGGGCTTTTCCTCGGTGGGGTCGTCCTGGCTCTGGTCGTCGGCAAAACGCGGTCCCTCTACCTGGTAATCGGCATCCATGCGGGTTGGGCCTTTGCCTTTCAGGTCGTTCGTCACGCGACTCGCGTGATCGGGGACATTCCGGGAACATCAGAGTTGGCCCGTCGACACTTTCTGGTGGGGACCGGGTGGGCCTGGGCGGTTTTGGTGCTTTCAGGGTTGGTGGCTGCCGTCTGGGCCATGCGGGTCAGTGATCCTCCCGCCATCGACGGTGCATCCACATCCCGGGATCCTGCCTGATTCGGTCCTCCCCCGCTGAAGACACCATGCAATCAAGGTCTCGAACCCTGGTGGAGACCTTCAATGAAATTTCTTCCGGTCGAAGACACGAATCAATCGATCACAACCCGGGGCTGCTCCGAGCGAAGTTGGCGGGCGATCCGGAGGAGCAGAAACACGGCGACGGCGCCCAGTCCGGCGACCAGACCCCACCACAGACCGGCCGGCCCGAGGTCGGTCTTAAACGCCAGCGCCAGACTGACGGGCATGCCCAGCAGCCAGAAACCGAGGACATTGATGACGACGGGGGCTCGCGTGTCGCCCATGCCGCGAAGGATGCCCGCGGAGACGACCTGGATACCGTCGAAGACCTGAAAGAAACCGGCGATGGGAATGAAGATAACAGCCAAGGCCAGGACCTCCGTGACCGAGGTGTAGGCTGCCGCCAGGGGTCCGGCTGCGCCGACGAACAGTGCGCCGGTCAGGACCATGAATCCGGTTCCGCAAATCAGGGCGGCTGTGGTCCCGCGACGAACGGCTTCGGCATTGCCGGCGCCGACGGCGAGGCCGATGCGGACGGCGGCGGCGGCGCCTACACCCAGGGGGACCATGAAAGTCAGGGAGGCCAGATTGATTGCAACCTGGTGGGCCGCCATCTCGACAGTTCCGAAGCCGCCCATCAAGAGTGCGACCACGCCGAAGGCCGCGAATTCGAGCTGGATCTGCAGGCCGATCGGTGCGCCCAGCCGAATGGTCTGCCACAGGGGCTTCCAGCGAAGAATTTTCTTTTCAAAGGGCCACAGCAGTGGGCTCAGTTCTTTGCGGGCTATCAGGGCAAGTGCGACCAGAAGCAGCCAGCGGCCGGCGGTCGTTGCCCACGCCGAACCCAGGGCGCCCATGGCTGGAACTGGACCCCACCCGAAGACCAGAACCCAATCGGCGCCGAGGTTGAAGACGTTGGCAATCAGGATGGTCACCACGATAGGCCGCATTTTTTCCAGGGCCTGGAGCGTTTGGCGAAGGACGACGAAGGCAAAAAATGCCGGCAGGGCCAGGATGGCAATCCGTGCATAGCCAGCCGCCACCGGGATGATCTCGGCGGGCTGCCTGAGGAAGGGGAGGATCCACTCCCCGGGAAGCAGGATCAACCCGGACGGCACGCTGATCATTGCAGCGAGAGCCATGCCGCGCTGCACCGATCGGCGGACGGTTCCGGTGTCGCCCGCACCGACAGCCTGCGCCACCAGGGGGTCCAGGGCCATCAACATTCCCATGCCGAAGGCGGCGACCGAAAGTACGGCCAAATTGCCGAGGGCGACTGCGGCCAGGGCCTCGGCCGAGAGTCGGCCGACGACCATCGTGTCGACCACACCCATCAACATCAGACCGACCTGGACCACCACGACCGGGGCGGCCAATTGCAGCATCGACTTGAGATCGTCTGCCCGCGGAAATAGAAATGCTCGGCTCAAGTCGAAGAGGTTACCAAAGATGGGAGAAATGCTCTCGGTAGGCCGAAAACAAGAAGACGGTTGAACCGCCAAGACACAAAGAACGCAAAGGAGACGCAAAGAGTGCAAGAGGAATATCCATAAAGAGGCACGAAAGGGCTCATAATTCGATTCTCAATCAACTGAGCATTCCTTTGATCATGACTTTGTGAAACGGTGTACAATCTTTCGGCCGGCACCGGAGAACGAAGCATCGGATCTCTGGGGCCGATTGTCACGGAAGGGGGTTGAAAAACTCATATGGACAAAGCGGTTGGATTCTATGAATCGACGCTGGGCAAAAAAGTAGTGATGGCGGTGACGGGGATCATTTTGTTCCTCTACCTCGTCGGACATATGCTCGGCAACCTTCAGATTTTTCTCGACCCGGCGCAGATCGACAAGTACGCCCACATGCTGCACGCCAGCGCGGCGTTCTTGTGGAGTGTTCGCCTGGTGCTGCTGTTCTGTCTGGGCGTGCACGTCCTGGCGGCCTTTCAGGTGTGGTGGCGTTCCCGTACGGCGCGGCCGGTCAAGTACAAGGTCTTCAATCCGCCGGATGTCGACTACGCCGCCAAGACCATGGTGTGGAGTGGACCGATCATCGCGGCCTTCATCACCTACCACCTGCTCCACCTGACGGTTGGGCTGGACAGCCTGCACCCGGACTACGTACACCTCGGGGCCTATAACAACGTCATCGCCGGTTTCCAACAAACCCCGGTGGCCATTGCCTACATCGTTGCTTTGCTGCTCCTTGCTTTTCACCTCTACCACGGCCTGTGGAGCCTGTTCCAGACCATGGGCTGGGACCATCCCAAATTCGGTCCATGGCGCAGACCCCTTGCGGTCCTGCTGACCGTTGTGATTGCAGCCGGCTTTATTTCGGTGCCGGTGGCGGTGATGACCGGAGTATTGCAGTTGGTGGGAGGATAGGCAGATGAAACTGGAAGCAAAGATTCCGAGCGGGCCTCTGGCAGAAAAGTGGACCGACTACAAGGCTCACACCGCCCTGGTCAGCCCCGCCAACAAGCGCAAACATACGATTCTGATCGTCGGAACCGGCCTGGCCGGCGGTGGGGCCGCGGCGGCCCTGGGTGAACTGGGCTACAAGGTCAAGGCCTTCTGTTACCAGGACAGTGCCCGTCGTGCCCACTCGATTGCTGCCCAGGGAGGCATCAACGCGGCAAAGAACTATCAGAACGACGGTGACACGATTTTCCGGCTGTTCTACGACACGATCAAGGGCGGGGATTTCAGGGCGCGCGAGGCCAATACCTACCGTTTGGCCGAGATCTCAAACGAGATCATCGACCAGTGTGTCGCCCAGGGTGTGCCCTTCGGCCGCGAGTACAGCGGGTACCTGGCGAACCGGACATTTGGCGGCGCTCAGGTCTCACGGACCTTCTACTCTCGAGGGCAGACCGGTCAGCAGTTGCTGCTCGGCGCCTACAACTCGCTCAATGCCCAGGTCAACGCCGGCAACGTCGACGTCTTCGAGCGTACCGAGATGCTCGATTTGATCGTCATCGACGGTGTTGCCCGGGGCATCGTCGTACGGGACATGGTCAGCGGCGAGGTCTCCAGCCACTTCGGTGATGCGGTCCTCTTGTGCACCGGCGGCTACTCGAACGTCTTCTTCCTTTCGACCTCGGCCAAGGGCTGCAACGGTTCGGCGGTGTGGCGTGCCTACAAAAGGGGCGCCGGGTTCGCCAACCCCTGCTTCACCCAGATCCACCCGACGGCGATTCCCCAGTCGGGTGATTTTCAGTCCAAGTTGACCCTGATGTCTGAGAGTCTGCGCAACGACGGTCGCGTCTGGGTGCCGAAGAAGGCGGGGGACGAACGTCCTGCCAATGAGATCCCGGAAGACGAGAGGGACTACTACCTTGAGCGGATCTATCCCTCCTTCGGCAACATGGTGCCTCGTGACGTCGCCTCGCGGAACGCGAAAAACGTCTGTGACGAAGGCCGGGGCATCGGTCCTACGAAGCGTGGTGTGTATCTGGACTTTGCCGCAGCCATCGAAAGACTGGGCGTCGACGTCATCAAGGATCGTTACGGCAACCTCTTCGAGATGTACGAGATGATTAACGACGAAGATCCCTACAAGACACCGATGATGATCTACCCCGCGCCGCACTATACGATGGGCGGCCTGTGGGTCGACTACGATCTGATGTCGAATATTCCGGGTCTCTTCGTTCTCGGCGAGGCCAATTTCTCCGACCACGGCGCCAACCGCCTCGGGGCCTCGGCTCTGATGCAGGGCCTGGCCGATGGTTTCTTCGTCATCCCCAACACCCTG
>JBDLIO010000042.1:0-9421 GCA_039714865.1 Acidobacteriota bacterium
CGATCTGCCCGTTACGGAGATACTTGGCGAGCAGCTGGGGGGGGTAGCGGTGTTTGAAACTCAAGGGAAAAGCGGCCCCGCAGAAAAGACGAGCGGCGGCCTCCGGCGTTGGCCGAGATTCGGTCGCTGAGGGTGTCGCCGTGGGTTGCCAGGTCAGGCATTCTTCGCAACGGCTTCGAAAACGGGAGGGTTGCCCGATGAAGAAGACCTGACCACTCCCCGTCGGAGAGGGGCGCCCCCAGTTCTCCGCGTCCCGGAAGGCTTTACCCAGCAGCAAAAAAAGGCCGCCCGAAACGGGCGGCCTTTAAGCGGAATGGCGGGGCCGACGAGACTCGAACTCGCGACCTTCGGCGTGACAGGCCGACGTTCTAACCAGCTGAACTACGACCCCGCACAATCAAATCAAAGACCAAAAAACGGCTGGTGGGAGATGAGGGACTCGAACCCACGACCCCCTGGGTGTAAACCAGGTGCTCTAACCAGCTGAGCTAACCTCCCAACTCAATCCGTTGGGAGGGTGAATATAGACAGGTCCTTGCCGACTGTCAAGCAGCGGAGCCCAAGGGTACAATCATTTCTGAAAGGGGGCCCCCGATGCAACCCTCGATTTACTCACGGTCTGACCTTGAGCCCCGGCGCCTCCTGCCGGGAACCGAGGTCCGCCTGGTCCACTCGGAAACCATGACACTGGCTTCGTGGGTTTTCGAACCCGACATCGATCTTCCCGAGCACAGTCACCCCCACGAGCAGATCACGACGGTATTGGAGGGCGTATTCGTACTGTGTATCGATGGCAAACCTTCCCGGATGGAGGCCGGCGACATCGCCGTCATCCCTTCGGGTGCTGTCCATTCAGCTCGGTCCATCACCAGGTGCCGGGTGATCGACGCCTTTCACCCGGTCAGGGAGGATTTGCGGTAGGGATCCGCCAGAATCGCTTATTTAGGTGATGCCCAAACCCTCGATGCGCGCAGCGCATCAAACTCGGAAGCTGCAGGGCAGAGGCCAGCCCACCCCTCAAACGAACGCGTGCCATCCGGCCGCTGCCCTACAGCCTACGAGTCGATGTACCCCAGTTCACGCAACATGGCCTTCTCACTCTCGGTGGTCCCGACATCAACGACGTCCATCGTTGGGGGAAGGGCGGCCTGAGCGCGATCCCATCGATCAGCCAACCACGAGACCAACGCAGGGTGTTGGAGGATGACATTGGCGCCCTCATCGGGATCGGCGGTGAGATCGTAAAGCTCGAACAGGCGGCCCTCACGATTGGCGATCAACTTCCATCGATCCGTCCGAAAGCCAAAGACCCCCGGCCCAACCGAGGTGCGGTGCAGGATTTCATTCCGCCTCGGTCCGGTCACGAAGTCAACTCCAGTCGATCGGCTCAATGAAGGGAGGCCCGCAAGCCCCAGCAGGGTCGGCGTCAGGTCCTCAAGACTGATCAGCCGCGAGGAATCAATCGACTGAGCCTGCAACGATGGCGGTAACCGGACTATCAGCGGCACCTGCAGCATCTCGTCGTAAACGGTGGTGTTGTGGTCCAAGTGCCCATGCTCAAAGAAGGCCTCGCCATGGTCCGAGGTGATGACGACGACTGCTCGTTCCAACCTGCCGGCGCCTGCCAACGCCTCCAGGATCCGTCCAACGGCAGCATCCGAGAACTTCAAGTTCCCGTCATACAAGGCTACCAACTCGTCGAGATCGGCCGGTGACACCGCCTGACTATTGCCACGAATAGTCTTGAGGTACTCGTTCGTGCCATCGCACGGGCCATCGTATTCCGGGTCGGACCAGCGGCGGAATTCCAAAGGGGGCGTGTAGGGCGAGTGAGGCGGTACCAGGTGAAGCATCAAAAAGAGGGGGCTCTCGTCCAGACCCTTCCGCAATATGGCCTGCAATCGTTCCACCGCAAACATCGGGTCGATCGACGTCCGCCAATCAGCCCCCTCCCACAGCTGCACGAATTCGTCGAATCCCTGGGCCATGCCCAGGCGCTCCGAATTGTTCGGGGTGGCGGTGATGCCGATGGTCCGGTAGCCGGATGCCTTCAAGCTTTCGGCCAATGTTTCTTCGCCATCGGACAATCGATCCCGCCCCTCGACCACGCCGTGCGCTCCCCAACTCAAGCCCGTGAACATCGTCGGGACCGAGCAGGTTGTATAGGGCGCCTGGGCAAAGACCCTGTTGAACACCATCGCCTCGTCGGCAAACCGGTCGACGATCGGCATCGTGTCCCTTGAATAGTCGTAGGTGGACCCACTGTGGTCGGCCCGGGTCGCATCGAGCACGATAACGACGATATCGGGACGTGAGGCGGCCCCGGCGGTCTCCGTTGATCCTTCTGCCGGTGCTCTCGAAGCTCTTCGCCGAACCCTGGCCTCAAGCCGGTCGATCTCCAAGCCACCGTCACCAACGTCGACGATCATCTGAAAAGCGCCGTCAAGTCCTCCAGCATCAAGGTCCACCCCACCATGAACGGCTGATCTGCGGTTGAAGACCTTCTGAGCGAGCAACGTATCGCTCCGGGGGTGAACCAGGGTCAGCGGGACCGGAGCCGCTCCCTCGACCCCAGGCCGAAGCTTGATCTCGACCCTCTCGACACTCCTCTCAGATCTGAAGTTGAGATAGAGCCGCCCTGCCTGCCGAACGAGCAACCCCTCCGGGGTTCGAACGACCGGCGGCGACCAATCCCGCTTTTTCGGTTTTTTCGGGCCCCGGGTCAGGGCCAGACGACGCACCATCACGGCCAGAGGCCGGGTGTCTTTCTTTCCTGCGATCCGCTGAACCGGGCGCACCCGACTGAAACGAAACTCAATGTGCCTGAAGCCCGCCGCCTTCGACTCGGCCAACTCGACCTGGTACCACTTGAAACCGCCCGGCTCGGGCCGAAACTCTCCGGCCACTTCACCATCGGCCACGACCGTGACGACTTGAGGCCCGTCGAGTTCGTGACTGGGACGACAGTCGATCCATAGCCGGCGAGCGCCGGGCGCCGCCAGCAGTTCCACCTCGGCTGAGGGGCCGACCGCCCACTTCCCGCCGGCGCCGGTCCGCGCCCAACCGCTGGTCAATCGGCATCCCTCGAAAGAACGCCCCCCGGGACCGGGACCGGTTCGCACGTCAAACAGAAGATCGTCCGCGACAAAATCAACCCGCCCCGGTTCGACAGAGACCACCTCAACGCCGACCCGTCCGCACGCCGAGAGGACCAAGAGCCCAAGGATTGAACCCAGAAGGAGCGGCCACCGATTCATCAAGCTTCGTCTGCCCCACCGGGCCGAAGCCCTTCGAGAAGCCTGTCAACCCTGAAACCGGAAGCGTCGGCCGCGGTCTTGACGGCACCGAGGAAATGATCAACCTCGATCCGCACCTGTTCGCCTCCTGCCGATTTTTCGTCAATCCAGTGCCGTGCGGCAGTGTCCATCCACCCGAGAAAGGTCTCAAGACTTTCCTGCCGGAACCACTGATGACGGTCCCAGAGATTGATCCCGAGAAAATCGTGAACACCGGAGATCATCAACAGATCCTCGAAGACCAGGTCGGGGGCCAGGCCGCCCTCAAGATCTCGCGGCCAATCCTCGATAACCAACAGGAGAGCCACCGCCGCAGCGCCTTCCTCGGCCGCCTGTTGGTCCGTTCCGGTCTCGACGGCCACCTCGATCAGCTCCTGGCCCAACAGCCACCGGTCCCAGAGATCTTTGGTCCCCTCATCACCCAACAAGACGCCCAACGCCCGAACCACGGTCCAGGCGCCCAATACCAGGGAGCGGAATTCATCCTCGCCCAGACGGCCATCGGCCGATTCAAGACCCGACGCCACCTCGAAAGCTCCCACAGCCTCCACGACCGCAGGGGCAGCCGAACCCGAGAGCCCCTCCCTTTTCATGCACGCCACAAACCAGGCCAGGAGAGCTTCGTCCAATGCCTCGGACTCACCGCCTGCGGCCATCAATTCGAGGACTCGCCGCCACGGTTCCAACACCGGCGACAGGTCCAACTGCCGGCGGGCAATATCGATGTCATCGACTCCCCGTCCCTGCAAATGTTCAACCAACGATGCCCACAAGACGCCATCATCGTCACTGACTTCCCGAAATTGCCAGAAGACATGCAGTTCATAAGCGTTGAGTTGCACAAAAAGACCGCGTTCTCGAATCTCGCGCGAGGGTCGCATGTACTCCAGACCACTGATGAGATCCCGGAAAACGACGAAAATGCCGTCACCGTCCGTCAGGCCCAAACTCTCCCCGAGCCGGTGGTGAATCGGAAACTGTTCTCCGCCATGCCAGGGTTCGAGCATCGGCGCCGCGTTGTTGACCCATCCCGCCGTGTCCCCAAACCGGTTGTGGTAGATGACGAGACTTCGCTGCCCGGCGAATTCGTTGCAGTAGGCGAAGACGTTCTCGTCCACCGCCCCGTCTCCGGTGACCAGATCGAACAACCTGAAATTTTCGACTCCGGAAAAGAGGCGCCGCCGCCGCAACAGCGGAAAGATCTGGGACTCATGCCTTTGGCGTAATCCCTCGTCCGGCTGCTCCTCCCACCTGGGTGTCCGGAACTCCATGCCGTATTTCTCTCGATAGCCCTCAATCTGACCGTGGCCGAACATCGGCAGGCCCGGCAGGGTCGCCATCAGGGCACAGATCCCGAAGTATTTGTCGTCGCGTCCAAATTGCTCCTCGGCGGTCTCCTCGTCCGGGTTGGACATGAAGTTGACGTACCGGGACAGAATGCGCGGGTCGTACTCCAGCGTATTCCGAATCAGTTTTCGGTACTCGTCGTTGGCCTCGTCGCGCAGCATGTTCATGAAGGCCGAGTTGTAGACCCGGTGCATGCCCAGCGTGCGAACGAAGTAGCCTTCGAGCATCCAGAAGGCCTCGGCCAACAACAGCGTATCGGGGGCCTCGACTCCCGCCCGGTCGACCACCTCCCGCCAGAACTCCTCGGGCATCATGCGCTCGAAGTCGGCCCGAGAGATCCCGAAGCCGGACCGCGATGGGATATCACCGCCACTACCCGGTTCCGGAAACCACAAACGCTGGAAGTTCTTCCGGGTCAGGGTCATCGCCGCGTCAAACCGGATGATCGGAGACAGGCGCGCGACGTGGAGAATCGTGCGGATCACCGCCTCCCGGACCTCGGGCTTGCGATAGTCCAGTTGCGCGGTATCGTTCCACGGCATCGAGGTGCCGTCGTTGCCGTGATAGATGTATCGCACCTCGCCGGTCCAGTGGTCGACTCTCTTGAAGACCACAGCGGCATCGCTCTTGTCCCAGTAGCCGTCTTCGATGTAGATCCCGACCCTTTCGTCGGCACAGAGGTCGGCGCCGGTGAAGTTGTAGTCCGGGTAGGGACAGTCGGGCAAGCCGATGAACCAATCCGGGTGCTCGATCACCCACCGACCATCGATCCCGACGTGGTTGGGCACCATGTCGGTCGTCATTCGGATACCCCGTTCCCACGCCCGGGCCTTGAGGTCGTCGAAGGCCGCCTGCCCACCGAGATCGGAGGCCACAGTGTAGTCGTGCAGCGAGTAGGCCGAAGCGACGGCGTCCTCATCGCCCATCCACCTTTTGATGGTCGCCGAGGCCTGGCTGCGCTCCCACAGGCCGATCAACCAGAGGCCGGTGATGCCCTGGCTTTGCAGGATATCTAGAGCCTCCTCGGGAATCTGGTCGAGCCGGTTGATCTCCCTGCCGTACTCCTGAGACAGTTGTGCCAGCCACACGTAGGTATTCTTCGCGATCAAAACGACCCTGGGCATCCACTCGAGGTCGGCGCTGAAGGCCTCGAACTCCTCGTCTTTCCAGTCGCCGTAGGTCGGCGCCTCGATCGGCCCCGGACCCGGCGGAAAGACCGGACGGTGTTCTTCGGCAAGGAAATCCAAACCCCCGAGCAGGCGAATCATCATCTCTTCAAGCCACACGCCCCAACGGTTTCGAATGAAGTGCAACTGCTGCTGGAGAGAATGGGGTGAGGCCGCGACCGGCTCGCGAAGCAGGTCGATCAAGGTCGGTCCTCCGCGCTCGAGGCCGGGCCGACCCTTGAAGAAGGCCTGAAGACGGTTGACCACTGCCGCGTAGGCGGTCGTCCGGACCAACTCGGCATCGTCAAAGAGATCCCGCAAGGGCTCGAGTGCCGGATTGGCGTTGGCCAACCACAGAAGAACCATTTCTTCGACCACCACCTGCCGGTTGGCCACGCCGCCCGTGACGCCCTCCAGATAATCGAGGGCCAGGATCTCGTCATCCCGAACGACACGCGGCGGGAAGGCCTCGACGAAGGCCTCCAGGGTCGTTTCCACTGCCGGGACCCCGAGGTCGATTTCCAGTTCCTTCAGTGCCCGACCGAAGACATCAGGATCGACCGTGGCCCGGTAGATGCCGATCAGATGATGCATCATTTCGTGCAACAGACCCGCGGCGTTGATGTCCGAAGCACTGACCGACCGGTCGGCGTCCCCGGACGCCCGGCGGACGGCGTTGATCGCTGAAGCTGCCTGCCGGGCGGCCCGCAGATCAGCCAGAATGACGTTGCCGTCCAGGGCAAACAGGCTGTCGGACAGCCCGAAGTGAATGCGGGCACGCCGGGACACCAGCATTTCGAATGACGCTTCGGACCACTGTCTCTTCATGGTCACCGATGATAGCGGGTTCTTGCGACTTATCCTCGAACTGATTCGAAAAGACGAGGCAAAACCGGGGATAAGCCGCGCTGTCAGCCGTCAGCTATCAGCTGAGCCTTCTGCAAAAACCCGATCGTCACGATGCGGACGTGGACGTCCGCGCTCCCACAGGCAGTCCCAACAAACTGCTTTTCTGCCTTTTTTGGCGATCCCCATGTTTTTGCAAGCGCCTCAGCTCTCAGCCCACGCCGCCAACTTCGCAGGCCCGCGCCCGAGCCCGTTATCGAGTTTCTGCAGGTGTCACCCCAACCGCCAATGTCAGCACCGCAGCTGATAGCTGACAGCTGATAGCTTTCTACCGCACAACCGGCGTCACCTCGCCCTCCTGCACGGTGTAGACATGCTCGGTGAAAATCCCTGCCAAGGCGTCGGGGTCGTCGTAGTAGTTGTTGCGCGTTTCTTCGGAGTCCATCGCCACCATCGTCGATGTCAATGCCTCTTCGGTAACGTCGACCAGCATGTATCCGCTGGCCCTGAGGTCAACGCCGACGATGTCGGACGGCGTCACGTCGTCATCCTGTGAGGTGATCTGCATCAGGGGACCAAACTGGGCCACCAGTTGTTCGAGGCCCGGAATCTGGCCCAATATCGGGTGACGCTGCAAAGCGCCGAGGATCAGCTCCTCCAGGCTCTCCGATGAGGCCGCCGGCGCGGTGAATTCGATCAGACCACTCTGGTGGTCGGTGACGAACCACGAGTGGATGTCACCCGAGATGACGACGGTGTTCGGCACCGTCGCCAGCAGGCCCTGGAGTTCCATCAGCTTCTGTGGGAATCCGTCCCACTGGTCTGCATTGACCATGATTCGCGTGCGGAGCACCTCGGGAAACTCCGGGGGAAGTCCCGGGGCGATGGCGTCGTTGCTGAAATCCAGGATCATCGGTGACATCGAGACCGACGAGGCGACGACCTTCCAGGCCGTGTCGTGCTGCAGAACACCGGCCAGCCAGGCCACTTGAGGACCACCGAGTGCGTCTTGGTCCGCACCACCGCTCATGAAGTACCGCGCATAGGCCACGAGGTCAAAGCCGTCCTTGAGCAGCATGTAGCGCGAACCCATCGAATCGTTGAGGCTGGTCTTGCCGACGAAGAGATACGGCAGGCCGCGGGGCATGTCGGCGACAACGTCACCGACGAAATACGGCGATATACCCGCGGCTTCGAACAGAGAGTTGATGAACATCGTGCTGACGTTCCCCGTCAGCAGGGTTTCCGCATGCTCAAGAGCGGCGAAAAAGGCCATGTCCGGGTTCTCTTGCATGACCAGCTGGGCAAGGATCATCGAGCAGGTCTGCTTGAAAATCGGCACGTGGGAGGCCCAGAGGTCCATGTCGAGGTAGGGATCGAAGTTCCCGGCCATAGCGTCAAAGAGGTCACTGCCCATCAGCTGCCGCAAGGTCGGCTCGTCCAAAGCCAAAGCGCCCGGAAAGGCGCCCTCGGCGATCAGGTGGTCCGGTCTGAAGGACCGATAGTCCGTCATCGACAGGTGCAACAGGGAGCCGAATCGGAAATCACGGTAGATCATCGAATTCGGGAAGAGCATCGAGTCGTCGATGGCCAACTCCCCTTCGTCACCCAGACCGACTTCGGTCGGAATCCACTCCAAGAAGGCCTGCTCCGAGCGGCGTCGGCGCTCGACGTCGTTCTCGTCCACCCGCCCGTCAAAATAGGTCGCGGTCGCGCCCCAGCAGTCGTCGGAGAACTCGTGGTCGTCCCAGATGACCACCATCGGCCACCGCTCATGCACCTGCTGCAGCATCGGGTCGGAACGGAAAGTGCGGTAGAGCGTTCGGTAATTCGAAAGGCTTGAGGCGGCGTAGTAGGTCGCGTCCCCGCTGCCCATCGCGATCGCCCCGTCGACATCGTCGAACTCGACCTTTCTCTCCGATGTCGGATCCTGGAAGGTCGGATCACCGGTGGTTTCGTACACATAGTCCCCGAGGTGAACGACAAAATCGAGATCCTCATCGTGGTCCAACAGGAGTTTGAGGTAGGAATTGTAGTAGCGGCCCGTGAAATCCTGCCCGTAGATGACGGCGAACCGCATCGGCCGGGGGTCGTCCTCCCCCGGAGCGGTCCGCGTTCTGCCGACCGGAGAAGACTCCATGAGGGCGCCCGTGCCGTAGAGAAAGCGATACCAGTATGTCGTTCCCGGATCGAGGCTGTCGACCCTGACCTTGGCCACTCCATCAAAGCCGGAATCCAGAATGAGATCCCGCGTGACAACAATGGACGTGAAATCCGCGTCAGCCGCGACCTCCAATACAAGAGCGCCCAGCCCCAGGTCGTCGATGACCCTGGTCCAGACGATGACGCTGTCGGGCCGTGGGTCACCCGATGCCACCGATTGCGGAAAACGCTCGTTGCCGACGGCCTCCACCGGCACGCCCACCCCCAGGATGGTTCCCAAGACAACACAGAAAACGACAAAGCGACTGAACCGACCGAACATGCTTCTCTCCTCCCTTTTTGAGTTGACACTCCATTATCCATCAATCTCGGGGAACTGGGAGGTTTTTTCGATCAGAGATTCAGCCCTCTTCAGGAGCCGAATGATCCGGCACCTTTTCGAGAGGATTACCCGCGGCCAGAAATGCCTCGGCCTCGTCAGCCGGCATCGGGACGGCGATCAGGAAACCCTGTATATGATCGACGCCCAGAGCCCGTAGAGCCTCAAATTGTGACTGTGTTTCCACACCCTCTGCCACGGTCTCCTTGCCCAGGTTCCTGGCA
>JBDLIO010000043.1:0-9415 GCA_039714865.1 Acidobacteriota bacterium
TGCCGTCAATGCCGACAAGGCAGCAAGAAAATGACGACCCTGAGCGCTCATCCTCAACTCACCGTTGCTGTACTGGCTTGTCAGTGAGAAATCCCCGGCAGTGACGGCGGAAGCCAGATGGGCCGGATCAGTGGTAAAGGCGTAGGCATTGACCACTCCCAGCATGATGGGAGCGGTAATGTTGTGGTATGTCACCGTGCAATCGGCGTGGGGCCAGCCAAAACCCCCGTCGGCACACTGTTGGCCGACGATGTGATCAGCAGCAGGCTGCAGGACAGCAAGACCTGAGGCCTTGCCGTTTTCCGTTCCGGCAGGAATCGCCGTTACGATCTTGACCGCAGGACTTCCTTGTCCCGCGTCAAAGCTTCGCGCAACCGGATGCGGAGTTCCCGCACCGACCTGCCCGACACAGAGCAGAACCAGGGATCCTAAAACGACCATCCCAATCTTCGTTGTTGTTGAAACTCTCATTCTCAATCTCCCTTTCCGGTTTTTCGGACAACCGTTTGAAACCTCAGACAGGACTGTTCGCCGGTTGAGGAACCGTTCAGTCGCCACGCATTGATATCGAACCTCAGAATCACAACGAAATACACTCCAGTCAAGGCCTTTTTGCCCTTGAAGGAGTCAACCTGCGAAGACAGTACCACATATTACTGGCCAAGAATGATACGCAGTTGCTCCACTGGGCCTTCAGCCCACGCTGCCTCCTTCGAATATGGCGACTGGAAAAGAACGATCCAGGTCTCGGACGAGGCGTCTGTAAACCCCTGTGGAAATGCCACAAAAGTGGGAAGATAGCTTAATATCTCCCAAATCCTGTATGATACACATCGAAAAGGAGACGGGGATGCGCGCCGTCATTACGGGCACCGGCATGTACGTGCCACCGACGGTCGTCAAAAACGACGACCTCGCAAGAATCATGGACACCAACGACGAGTGGATAAAACAACGAACCGGCATTGAAGAGCGCCGGTTCGTCGAACCCGGCGTCGCAACATCGGATCTGGCCGCCGCCGCCGCCAAAGAGGCGATTGCCGACGCCGGTCTCGAGCCTGGCGACATCGACCTGGTCGTCAACGCAACGATGACCCCCGACTATTATTTCCCCGGTCCGGCGCCGATGGTCCAGCACAAACTGGGTCTGGGGAACATTCCGTGCCTGGATCTCCGGCAGCAATGTATGGGCTTCGTCTACGCCCTGAACACCGCCGACGCCTTCGTCCGTTCGGGCCAGGCACGCCACGTCCTGGTCATCGGCGCCGAGGTCCACTCCTGCATGATGCCGTGGAAGAGCTGGGATGTGCTCCTCGGTCGATCGGACGAGCCGGTTCCGCAGGAGGAGTATGAGAACAACACCTTGACCCGGGGCAGGACGGTGTTGTTCGGCGACGGTGCCGGCGCGGTTGTTGTCTCCACCGTTGACACCGAGGACACAGGGGTCATCGACAGCCTGATACACACCGACGGCAGCCAGGTGGAACGACTGTGGACCAAGGGCGGCGGCAGCGCCTTCAGGCCCTTCTTTACTACGGAAATGATCGAGACGGGCGACATCACACCGTTCGTCGACGGCCGAAGAGTTTATGCTCTGGCCGTAACCCACATGCCACAGGTGACGATCGATCTACTGGAACGTCACGGCCTCGAGCCCGACGACCTCGACCTGGTGATCATGCACCAGGCCAATCTGCGCATTAACGAGGGGGTCCAGAAACGTCTGGGCCTCCCCGATGCCAAGGTATTCAACAATATTCAGCGGTACGGCAATACAACCGCAGGAACCATCCCCATCGCCTATCACGAAGCCCGCGCGGCGGGCCGTGTATCCGAGGGCGACCTGGTGTGTTTCATCGGTCTGGGAAGCGGCCTCAACTGGGGCGCCATCCTGTATCGCGCGTAAACGGCCGGGCGGCGCCCTGAGGGACCGCCACGGCCTTGAGAGAAATGGAGGGCCCATGGCCCGGAAAATGCTTATCAACGCCACACGACCCGAAGAGGTCCGCGTGGCTATCGTCCACGACACAACAATGGAGGCCTACGAAGTCGCGGCCTCGGAATCAGGCCTGATCAAAGGCAATATCTACCGAGGCGTCGTCGTCAGCGTGCGCCCCGCCCTGGAGGCGGCCTTCGTCGATATCGGGACCGGTAAGGACGCCCTCGTTCGGGCCGACGACATCGTGCCCGAGGCCATGCACCGAAAGCACTCAGGCAGCGGCCGACCCCGAATCGAAAATATCCTGGAAAAGGGCAAGCCCCTCACGGTCCAGGTGACCCGCGACCCAGTCGCCCACAAGGGCGCACAAGCGACGACCAATATCAGCCTGGCCGGACGCTACCTGGTTGCCATGCCGTACGACGACGTACGTGGCGTCTCACGCCGCACCGAAGACGAAGAAGTCCGAAAGGCCGCCAAGGAAAAGCTCGCATCCATGGACCTCCCGGAGAACCTCGGCATCATCGTGCGCACCAATGCGTTGGACCAGCCGAAGGCTGCCCTGAGCCGTGACCTCAACGCCCTCCACCGCCTGTGGAAGAAGATCAAGAAAGAAGCCGGCACCGGCAAGGGCACCAAGCTTCTCTACTCCGACCAGGACCTCGTGGTGCAGGCCCTGCGTGACCATCTGGACAGCTCCATCACCGAGGTGTTGATCGACGACGACGAGGTCTTCGCCAAGGCCAAGGGCTATATGGCCAGCTTCATGCCACGGGCCAAGACCCGTCTCACCCGCTACAACGAACGAATGCCGCTGTTCAGCAAATTCGAACTGGAAGACCAGATCGACCGGATCTACCAGCGCAGCGTCGATCTCCCTTCGGGAGGTTCGATCGTCATTGACGGCACCGAAGCCCTGACCGCGATCGACGTCAACTCGGGTCGCGGAACCAAGGGCGGCTCCCAGGAAGAAAACGCATTTCGAACCAATATCCAGGCAGCCTCGGCGGTCGCCCGACAGCTTCGCATGCGTGATATCGGCGGTCTGATCGTGGTCGACTTCATCGACATGCGCGCCTCCAAAAACAACCGCGAGGTTGAAAAAACCCTGCGCGATTCGATGAAGAGCGACAAAGCCCGACACACCGTCAGCAAAATCTCACCCAACGGTCTGCTGGAAATCAACCGCCAGCGCATCAAGAAGGCCCTCCAACTGAGGAGCCACCGGCCGTGTCCCACGTGTTCGGGGTCAGGCACCATCGCCAGTTCAGAGTTGGTGGGCTTGAGCCTGCTCCGTCGGATCGAGGCCCGCGCAGCCACCGGGCGCCTCAAGAGCGCCAGCATCGAACTTCACCCGGAACTGGCCGACGCCCTGCAGAACGAACGGCGCCAGGAGTTGGCTGCCCTCGAGAGGGAATTCGACATCCGCATTGAGGTCATCGCCGCGGCCGGGCTCCATCGTTCAGAGGAGCACATCGAGTGGGTCAAACGAGAGGAGCGGCGCAGTTTTTCGGAAACACCGACCGCACAAGCTGCCGTCAGCGCCGCGGATCTGGCGGACGGGGTCAGTCATCAAAAAGCAAAGCGAGAGGTTGAGCCGGAACCGGAAGGATCCGGCACCGAGGAAACACCAACGGATGACGCCGCTCCGAAGAGTTCCCGGCGCCGCAGACGGGGCGGACGGCGGCGCAAGAAGGCGGTTTTGAAGGACCAGCCCGAAAGCAAGTCCGAAGGTGACTCAACTGCCCCACCTCAGGCCGAGGAACCGGCGCCACAGGAGGCGCCTACCACCGAAGGCGGAGAGGCTGACGGCGAGGGTGTCGAGAAAAAGAAACCACGCCGCCGTCGTCGACCCCGGCGTTCAAAGAAAGCCAAGCCGGAGAACGGCGGGAACGGAGGCGACTCGCAAGACGCCCCAAAGAAAGAGAAGGGTCCCTCCGAAAATGCAAAAAAGGAGCCGTCGTTGATCGAACAGGTTCCTGACGGCAGCGACCCGTTTGCGTATTAGGAGCTGTCAGCTGTCAGCTGTCAGCACATGGTGGGCCAAGGCCCACCCTACGGATTCACCGTTCCTTGTAGGGTGGGCCTTTGCCCACCAACCTGATCAAGACTGCGTCAAAAAAATGCGGGCTGCCGCGTTTCAAGTGACAACCCGCATACCCAACACCAAGAGGGGTTTGTGTTGGGACCTGGTTCTGCATGCTTCAGCAGAGAGGATTACTCATCAGCCGCCGATAGTGACCGATCCGCTGAAGGACGAAATGCTGACCCTCGAACCTCCGGATCCGGTTGAAAATTCGAGCTCCGAGCCCGGAGTGTGTTTTGAGGTCCGGATGGATTGATCGCCGGTCAGACGGTTGTCGATTGATCCGGAGAAGGTCTCCACTTCGAAGTCGGCGACGGTCGAATGCGGCACCGCCAGAGTCAGGTTCCCGCTCATGCTCTCCAACTCGAGATGGCCACGATCGAGTTCAACCTCAAGGACGATGCTTCCGGAGACCGTCTCGAAAGCTCCGCCCGAGAGAAGACCGCTTTCGACGGCAATTTTCCCGCTGACCGACTCCGCCTCCAGCTCGCCCCGTACCTCACGAACCAAAATGTCACCACTGACGGAGGCGAGTTCCACCTGATCGGTGGCAAATTCGACAATGACATCACCACTGACGCTGGCTGCATCAATTTCGGCAGGGGTTCCGAAGACCTTGACGTCCCCGCTGACCGATTCCAGATCGAGTTCTCCAAGAACCCGGGACACGGTCACATCTGCACTGACAGCTTCGATTTCGACGGAGGAACCTGCAGGAACCATCACCTTGAGGTCGGCATGCGATGGTTCCTTGGAATTCCTCGGATATTTGACCTCGATCCTGGTGTGGTCTCCGATGACCTCGAACTCCACTTTTTCGATAGAATCCGCGAGGTTTCCGGTCAACTCGACTTCGCCCCGATCCCAGCCCTCGATTTCAATCAAACCTGCGATGTTGCTGACCTCGACCGTTCCATCAGGCGCCGCCGCGCTGGTTTCGTGGACCGGTCTCTCGGCCCATGCAAGAACCGATGCCAAGCAGATGACACACACAATACTCACTACATTCTTTTTCATGATTCCTCCTCGGTAATGTTCATATTCGGGACGGCATCCGTGCCGCCCAGCGGAGTAGTTCAATCTGACGGTTGTAGGCCAGCAGCAAATGCCGGTCGAGGCGTCCCTCACCGGGGCTGGCGGCCAACACCATCTCGATTTCGTCGATGGCCCGATCGATCAAGGCCAGATTGTTTTCGATGACTTGCAATGTCTCTGGTGAGACTTCTCCACTCCGCGCCTGCACGACCTCCATCAGTTCGTCCCGAGCCTGCCGGTATTCCAGTCGCACATCGTCAAGCGTTGCCGTCCGGTTGTGAGCCTGCACGATCCCAGGATCCGCCGACGGTGCAAGCTGCGGCCCGGTGGTTGGGGCCCGCAATAGACTCAGTCCAAAGCCCACAACGACCAGAGCCGCCACGGCCAAGACCACGCTGCGAACCGGCCATCGTGACGACGGAACACCCGTCAGCCGTCCTTCGATACCAGGCCAAAGATCACGGCTGGGCACCAGTTCACTCGACAGGCCGGCTGCCGCCGTCACCAGTGACCGGAGGTCATCCATGTGCCGACGGCATTCGGGGCACGAGTCCAGGTGCGCCTCGAGTCGCTCCGTCAAATCCGGCCTCAGATCACCGTCGACGGCGTCATTCATCCACCGTCGAGAGTCTTTGCATTGTTTCATCGCAGCACCTCCCGCAACAATCGGCGAGCCCGATGGAGATGGGCCTTTGATGTCCCGACAGCCATGCCGGTCATTTCCGAGATCTCCCGATGCCGATAGCCTTCAACGTCGTGAAGTACGAAGACCGCCCGCGCGCCTCCCGGCAGTCCGGCGATCGCACGTTCAAGATCCAGGCCGTGCGACGATCGAGTCTCGGATTTGGCGGCGGAATAGGGCTCTACAGTTGAAAGATCCTCAGCCCTGAGATCCTCTCTGCTGTCCGACCAGCGACGATGACCCAGAACGGCGTTGACTGCCACACGGTGAAGCCAGGTACCGAACGCCGCCTTCCCACGGAAAGAGGCCAGACCGGTCCATGCCCTGACGAAGGTCTCCTGGCACAGGTCCTCGGCCAGGGTCATATCGCCACACAGCCTCCGACATAACGCATACACCCTCTTTGAGTGGGTTCTGTACAGCACCTCGAACGCTCGTGTATCACCTCGTTGGGCCCTCTTGACCAGCAGGCGGTCATCGACACCAGCAGGGACCTGCACCTGGGCATCACGCATTTCCGGGGATTCGACCATTACCGCATCCATCATTCTCTTCGATACGTCAGGGAGGCAAAAGGTTTAAAACACAATTCTGAAATCAGAATTGTTATGATGCTCCGATGATGGACGACGGACAACGCGGCTCCAAGGCGACGACCCGAGGCATCACGGTCCTGGTCCGGCCCTCATTCGTTCCGGAAAAGTCTGGGCCGGAGCAGTGGTTCTTCGCCTATCGGATCCGAATCGCCAACGGCGGCACCGAACGCGTGCAACTCCAGAGCCGTCACTGGATCATCACTGACGCCAACGGGAATGTCGAGGAGGTTCGTGGGCCCGGCGTGGTTGGAGAGCACCCGGTTCTCGATCCCGGCGAACATTTCGACTACACGTCCTTCTGCCCACTGCCCACCCCCTTCGGCACGATGGAGGGCAGCTTCCAAATGATCAACGCGGCCAATGAGTCCTTCGATGTCCGGATCGCACCCTTCGATCTGGCCCCACCGATGTCGGTGCATTAGAAGCTGTCAGCTATCAGCTATCAGCTGTCAGCCATCAGCTATCAGCTATCAGCTATCAGCTATCAGCTATCAGCTATCAGCTATCGGCTGAGCCTCTTGCAAAAACGCCAGAATAGCCACAAATAGGCACAAAAAAGCACAAAAAAGGGAGGCAAAAAGCCCGCTGGGACTGCATGTGGCTTGTCGGGTCAAAGTTCTCTACCTACTGTGCGGTTGAGGCGCCTGTCCGGCTTCGCCGTTGGCTACGCCGCGACGCCCTTCGTTTTCTCCCAAAGGTCGAGAACGAAGACCGGGAGCGCGGGCCTCCAGGCCCGCATCGTGTCGACAGGAAATTTGCAAGTGGCGAGGCTATCAGCTTTGCTGCCTGCAGAATTCAACGACACGCGCCTTTGCTCGGAAACCGAAGGCATGTTCTGCGGAATCGTTAACCAACCTCGGACCGAAGTTTCTCTTATCTGGTGTGTTTGGGCTAAGAGCTGAGAGCTGAGAGCTGAGAGCTCTGCCCTTCTTTCACCGGCTCCACTTGAATAACGACGTCGCCGACACTGGGGCCGTTTGCCAGGAGGTGCCTCTTGACCGCACGGGCGATAGCGAACCCTTGAGTCACTGTCAAGCCCCCGTCGACCTCCACGTGGAGATCAACCGCCACCTTGGGACCTATGTACCGGGTCCTCAGCGCGTGGGCAGCGACCACGCCCTCGACTTCGAGAGCCATGGTCCCGATGCGGTCCCGAACGTCGGCCGGCGCTCCGGCGTCAACCAACTGCTGTAATGCTGGATGAAAGATGCCCCACGCGGCCGACAGAATAAAAACACAGACCACGAGCGCGCCCAGGCGATCGACCCAGGCATAGGCAGGAAATACCATCGCGGCCCCAACTGCCAAAACCGCGGGAACTGAAGAGAAGGCATCCGACCGGTGGTGCCACGCGTTGGCCATCAACGCCGGGGAATCCGCCTGCGAGGCTTGGCCGCGCGTCCATTGGTAGAGCCACTCCTTCGAGAAAACCGAAACAAGGGCGGCGCCCAGAGCCAAGGCGGTCGGCACCACGGACCGCGGCTCCTGCAGGTGTTCGAATGCGTTCCACCCCAAACCGATCCCGGCCGCCGCCAGCGAGAAACCGATAAAGGCCGTGATCAGCGTCTCGATCCGCCGGTGGCCGTGGGGATGATCCTCATCAGGCGGCTGGGCCCACAACCGGGTGCCGACCAGCAGCACCAGATCGGTCACCAGATCGGTGAAGGAGTGCAAACCGTCCGCGACAACCGCAGCCGAAGAGCCGATGATCCCGGCCCCTACCTTCCCCACAGCCAGGATGATATTGGCTATCAGGCCGACGATGGTGGCCCGCTGAACCGTGCGAATGGATTCCCGGTCGTTCACGCCAGACGGAGCAATTCGGCGACAGTCTTTTCGATGCCCTCGGCGGCCTCGGACATTGTCTGCGCCAGCATGTAGGCGGGCGAGGTGATGATCTTCCGCTCTTCGTCGACGACGAATTCCCTGACCGGACAGTTGACATGGGTCGCCCCCATCGCCTCGATGGCGCCGGCCGTATCTAGATCGCTGCCGATCGTCACCTTCGGCCCCTCGTCACCAAACACCTTGGCCAGCAGAGCCGGGGCGATGCATACGGCCGCCACAGGTTTGCCCTGGGCGTGCACCTCCCGAACCAATGCGGCGACACCAGGATCAACCTCGCAGTCGGCGCCCTCAACGGCGAAGGTACAGAGATTCTTGGCCGCACCGAAACCGCCGGGGAGAATCAGTGCGTGCAATTCGTCCGCACGGACCTCAGCTACATCACGGATGGCGCCACGAGCGATCCGCGCCGATTCCACCAGCACATTCCGGCTCTCGCCCTCGGCCGCGTCACCGGTCAGGTGATTGACCACATGCATCTGCTCGCGGTTGGGCGCGCACACAACCATTTCGGCGCCGGCACGGTCGAGGGCCAGCATCGTGATCACCGACTCATGGATCTCCGCCCCGTCGTACACACCACACCCGGACAGGATCACACCGATTCTCTTTGCCATCTCGGCCTCCCTTTCACTACAGTCTCTATTGTAGCGCTAGCCCGACCTTCTCACCGGTGATCTACTCGAAGATGGCGGCTACGATGAGTTGGAGGTCATCGGTCATGACCTCGCCGTCCCGGGTGGTATCGGGGTCACCGAGGGGGTCGTGGGCCGGGTCGTCGAGAGCCTGGATGACCTCGCCGAGATCGGCCGCCTCACACCCGCCGTTCAGGTTGACGTCGCAGACTCCGGTATCGAAGCCCGTCCACAGCTCGTAGGTGAACTCGGTGAAGGTGGGTTCGGTAGCGGCCGGTTGGATCACGAACGCCATTTCGCCGCCGCCGCCCGAGCTCCGACGGCCGAGCATCAGGTCGAGTTCGCGCCACCGCCGGGACGGGTTCTGCCAGGCATACGGGGCCGTGGCGACCGCGGCGCCGTCGACGACCACTGTGGCACGCTGGTCGACAACACCGACTTCGTAATGACTGCGCAGCCGCCGCCACCGACGCGCATGCCCTCCACGGCGCTCTTCCGGTGGGGCGGCATGGGCGGCATCATGGGCGGCGGCATGGGCGGCATGATGGGCGGCGGGGGGGGCAGGGGCGGCGGCGGCGGCGGCATGATGAGTATGCA
>JBDLIO010000044.1:0-9401 GCA_039714865.1 Acidobacteriota bacterium
GGTTCGTGACCCGTCTGCCACATCCCCCCGGCTTGACGCAGCCCAGCCGCCGACGGAGAAATTCTTGTCACCCAGAAAGGTTGAGGTGCGCCACACGGCATCCAGTCCAACCAGAGTATTGTCCTGAGCCCCCTCGGGGTCACCGTCGGTGACGATCGTGCCAATGGTCAGGTGTTCGTTGACATCGTAGGTCACCCGGCCGGCAAAGAGGTTCGTCTTGTCAGTTCCATCGGTTTCGTCCATCACGGTATCCAGCAGCCCAACGCTCCACGGACCGGTGCGCCCCAGGACCTTCACTCCTGCCAGGATGGGCACTTGCGCTCCCTCAAAGAGACCGATGCGCCGTGAGAAGAATGGGATGAACTCATGGTTGGTACCGAGGCCGAATTCGAAAAGGTCCGAGCCCTCGAGAAAGAAGGAACGCTTTTCGGGAAAAAAGAGGGGGAAGCGTGTCAGGTTGATTTGCCGGGTATCGACCTCGGTTTCGGCAAAATCGGTATTGATGGTCAAATAACTGGTCAAATCCCGGGTCACGTTCCAGGTAATGTCTCCTCCAATATCACTGTCGAAGGCCGTCTCGTCTGCCACAAGATTCCTCTCCGATCGCATCAAACCGAAGGGGCTGATGCTGAGGCCCAGCCCCTGGCGGAGATTTCCTGCGCCGGCCAAGACCCCGGCGCGCTGCAGATCCACCAGGCGGGAATCCAGCGTGGGACTCGACCAGCGTAGGGTCATCCTCTCGCGGGCGATGAAGCGTTCGACATTGAATCCCCAGCGGTCCAGGCCCCAGGTGAAGCGAAGGGTCTGCGCGGGAATCCGCATCTCCACCGTCCACCCGTCCGGGGTGCGCCGTGTTCGGGCGTCCCAGATCCCGTCCCATTCCGCTGAGAAGCTCTCCGGTCCCGCGACCAGCCCGTCCAACCGGGCGCCCGCAGCATTGACCCGGAAGAGGTAGCCTCGCCGCCCATCTCCCGTGGTATCCAAAACGACCGCAACGGTGTCATCCCCGTAGAAATTTCCGTCCCGCTGCATAGTGTGGACGGCCATCTTTGTCGGCTCGGGGTCGAAGCAGACGAAGGCGACGTAGAGAGCGTGCCGATCGACCAGGATACGGACCTCGGTTTGGAAGGCGCTCGGCTCGCCCGGGTGGGGGTCCTGCTGTTCCAGGTGCGGGATCACGGCCGCGTCGCGCCACGCCGGCTCGTCCAGCAGACCGTCGATCCTGATCGCACTTTCGGTGATCGGGGTTTCGATCTGCGGAGGAATCATCTGGGCCAGTGCCGGTGGCGTCTGAAACAACCCCATCGCCGATATCGAAAAACAGGTGAACAGAAGGGATGAGAAGTGCAATTTGTGCATCATTTGCTGCGGGTCGACCCAGGGCGCCGACGCCACCTGGATAGAGAATACACCGTCGAGGGCCGGAGTCCGGTGTTGGTCAGATCAACTCCGAAAACCGGTGAGAAGGTCGGGCTACTGCAGTGGGAGTGTCTCGGACCACTGGGTGTCGTCACCACTTTCGAAGCCATCGCCGAATAATAAGAGCGGTAGGGCAAAAAAGGAATTTCGACCTGAGGTTCCGGAACCGACGAGGAGCACGCCGTAGTTGCCGAATGGAAGCCACTCGATGTCGGAGTAGGAACCGGTCGTGAGGCCAGGTGTCGCGCAATCGACCGGTGTCGACCAGTCGCCGTTCGCATAGTCTTTCTGGGTCAGAGCAGCCCAATCGGGGGTCGTGACATCGTGGTACACGGCGGCGACACCACCGCCGTTGCGCAAGGTGACGGCGGGGGATGTGTAGTTGTCCATTGGAGTCAGGGGGGATGGCGACTGCCAGGTGTCCCCGGCATCGGTGGACATCAGATATTTGAGGCCTCTATCCGCCGCGACCTGGTCGTCATAAAGTGCCACAATGGTGTCTTCGAAGGCTGATATTCGGAGCCAATCCCTCTGAATCACACCGAAATCAGTGACATCCGAAGTGACATCGGACATCCGTCGCCAGATGTGCAGATCTCCATCGAGCCCTTCGTAGGCGACATACAGAAAGGTCGATGAGTTCTCGGCATAGGTCGCATCGATGGCGTGGTTGGCCGAGGTGACTCCGGTGTCGATCTCGCTCCAGGGGGTGTCGGCGCCGCCCTCTTGATTCGTCCAGGCGTAGCGAAGCACGTAATTACTTTGGATCGCGAAGTAGTAGAGGCGGGTATCGTTCTGATCCGCGCTGCTCGCCACCGCCACTTCTCGAAAGGTGTCGGTGCCGGCATCCAGGACCTCGATCCAGCCGATCCCGCCATACGTTGAGTCCACGGAGCCGTCGATGGCGTTAAACCTTCGGATCTTCCCGAATTCCGGAACCAGAGGATCCACGTAGGCGACATACAGGTAATCGCCGGCCACGACCGAGCTGATATCTGCTATCGCCATCGTGGACGGCCACTCATAGGTCTCGGTCCAGGTCTCGCCATTGTCGGTTGAAATGTTGACCAACCAGGCCCATTGGCCGCTTTCCTCATTCAACAACACCGCAAAGAGATGACCGCTGGCAGAGTGGAAATCGAGGTCCGTCTGCAGGATGTTGCCTCGGGCGCCCACCTGAACCGGCTCGGAGGTCAGAGCGAAGCCTGAGCCTCCATAGAGGAGCACAAGGACCAGGGCGAACGCACAGGCCCCTTGAAGCCAAACCGGTTGAACGAAGGTCTTTGGAGGTTCCGAAGAACAAAGACCTCTTGTCGGTTGATGTCGGTATCGTTTCATGGTCTGACTCCTTCCCCGAGAGGCGTCACTGCTCGACAGGACCATAATAGGCCCCTTGCGGGCCACTGAGGTGCATTTTCGCGCCAAAATCATGCACAAATACGACAGAGGCGGCCCAAATGCTCCCATCGTCATCAGTCCTTTTGCAAAGGCTGAGAGCTGTTCGAAGAAGGGTGGAATGCACGCTCGATGCGATGACCGGTGGGACGGCCGGCAAGAACTGCAGCGGATCGTGACGGTGCGCACAATTGACCCTGAAGAATCTTATCGATTGACGCAAGAGAGTCAATCTCGGACGGATGTGCTGTACGGTGGACTGGAAAAAACAATGGGGGCGCCTATGTGGAAGAAAGACGAGATCCAGGAAACCGAAACAGCGACTCAGGGCCAGGCCGAAAGCACCAAGCCGGTCGACAGGAAGAGCGAGCCCAAAACAGCGACGCGAGTCGAGGCCACGAGGACCGGCACCAAGGGTGACCGTGCCAACATCGGGCGCTCGATCACGATCAAGGGTGATATCACGGGCGACGAGGACCTGCATATTCAGGGCACGGTTGACGGTTCCGTCAATCTCAAGGAGCACAACGTCACGATCGACCCGGAAGGCCGCGTCAAGGCCGATGTTCACGGTCGCACGATCACTGTTCAGGGACATGTCGAAGGCGATCTGTTTGGCAGGGAGCAGGTCATCCTGCGCCCATCCTGTCGAGTGAGTGGCAACATCACGGCTCCTCGCGTGGCCCTGGAGGACGGGGCCAACTTTCGCGGGACGATCGACATGGAAGCGAACTCCGGCGGCACGACTTCGGCGGTCCAGCGATCCACGGCCGAGCAGTCTTCAACGCTTCGGCCGTCGATCGTTCAGGCCAACGACTCTTCGAGCGCGGCAAAGGCGGACGGCAAGAAACCGTAGTGGTTTGCCCGCACTTCTCACCAGTGATCTGCTGCGACCGCAGATATGGCACACCTCGTGGTCCTTTTCGCAATTCGTCTCCTGCGACGTACAGTCAAGTACGACTCGTCGCCTCATTGCTCAAAAACCCACGATGCGTACCACCTTTGCGGCCTCGCGACGAAAACCGGTGAGAAGTGCGGGCTAGGCGCTGGCCGTTTGCCAAGGGTGAGGCCGAGCAGCCCCGGGAAATCGAAGGGCTTTCGATCGAGCCGACGACTGAAATCCACCGTTCGCCAGGGCTGCAGGCGGCCCTCTCCCACCTCTCCGAGGACCGGCCCTGCAATATTCTGGACCTCGGGCCTGCTGTGGCCGGGAATATTGATTTTTTTTCCCGCTATCCGTGCCGGCTGCACATCGTCGACCTGCTCGGCCGTCTCGCCGACGAGCCTGAGAGCGCTGTAAGGCTTGAACTTGCACCGGGAGCATTCTTCGACGAACTGCTGTCGATAGAACTCGACCATTTCGACCTGGTCCTTGCCTGGACAGTGTTTGACAACCTCGAAAAGGGCGCGGCCCGCCGCCTCGCCTCCCATCTGGCTCGGCTGACACACGAGGGCGCCCGCCTTTTCGCCATCGTCGCCACCGGTCACGGCGCCGGCGCCGGCGGGCTCGACTTCACTATTTGCGGGCACGACACTTTGGAATATCGTGCGACAGGGCGACCGGACCACCGTTCTGCCCCCCTCAAGCCGGCGGCCTTCTCGAAGCAGTTGGCAGGTTTCGCCATCGACGAGTCTGTCGTCCTTCGCCATGGATTCCAGGAGTACGTGGCGGTACGACTCGGGGACCAGCACGAAGAGGCGCCGGACGCAGAGAGGCCCGACGGCACTCCATGACGAAAGTGACCGAGGCGATCTCGATCTTCGTGACCTCCTCGACCTGACCCCACATCGAGCCCGACCCGTCGAGGATCAGCATCACCGACGTCTCGGGAGCGTCTTCTGCGAGGCAGACCGCCGCTGTGGAGGCTGCGACGACCGCCACAAAAAAGACGACTGCTGCAGCGTGAGCGAAAGAACGAGATTCGGTGAATACGTTCATCATGAAATTCTTTTTGCGATGCTCCGGAATACCGGATTCTCCCGACAACATCGAGGGAGCACAAGGGTCGGTACCTCATCAAACCCTCAGTCATTGACGGATCAGGGAAGAGTTTCAGGTCGGGTGGGGTTATCCCCTGAAGAAATTCCTTGAAGGATATGAACCATGCCGAAACCAGAAAAACACATCTTCATCTGCCTCAACTCCCGGCCTCCCGGCCACCACAAGGGATCGTGCACCCTGGTCGGCGCCCAGGAGCTGCTGACAGAATTCGCCGAGCAACTGGAGGCTCGGGAGCTCAAGGGCCGTTTCCGCTTGACGCGGACCGGTTGCCTTGGCCCCTGCGAGATGGGACCGGTCGTTCTGGTGTATCCCGAAGGCGTCATGTATGGCGGCGTCACAGCCGGAGATGTCTCGGGCATCATCGATGACCACCTGCTCGGGGGCCGGTCGGTTGAGCGGTTGAGAGTTCCAACGGATGTATGGTGATGACATGGGAAGGAAACAGCGGGCTCTGATCCTCTGCACCGGCAACTCATGCCGCTCCCAGATGGCCGAGGGGTGGATCGACCACGAGCTTGGAGAGATCTGGGAGGTTCGGTCGGCAGGGACGCACCCCGCCGGGGATGTCCACCCTCTGGCCGTCGCGGTGATGGCGGAGGTCGGGGTCGATATTTCAGGCGGTGTGCCGGAGCACATCGATACTTTCCTGCCCCAAGCGTGGGATCTTGTGATCACCGTCTGTGATTCCGCCTACGAGACGTGTCCGGTGTTCCCCAGTCCGGTAGAGACACTGCATATCTCGTTCCCTGACCCCGCCGATGCCGAGGGCAGGGAGGCCGAGCAGATCGAGATCTTCCGCGCCGTCAGGGATGCAATCCGGCAGCGGCTCTTGCCCGAGATTGAGCGAAGAACCCGTTGAGATTCGTGAGAAAATAGGGTCGAATACGGGAGGTTCGACATGCGATGGCAAAAGGGGCGCAGGAGTTCCAATGTTGAAGACCGCCGCGGCCGGCGAGTGGGAGGCGTGCGGGGCCTTGGCCTGAGCGGTGGGGCCCTCGTTATTTTTGGAATCATCTATCTCCTGCTGGGCGGAGATCCGATGAGCCTGCTCCAGATGGGCATGGAGAGCGGCGGTCCGAGTGCGTCTATTCCCAATGCACCGATGCAGCAAGGCGGAGGTCCTCAGGACGAGCTGGCGGATTTTGTCTCGGTTGTGCTTGCGGATACCGAGGACACATGGAGCCGGATCTTTGCGGAGAACGGTGCGCGCTATGAGGTGCCGACCCTGGTGCTCTTTACCGGAAGAGTGCAGTCGGCCTGCGGCCTGAACTCCGCCGCGGTCGGCCCGTTCTATTGTCCGGGAGACCATAAGCTCTACATCGACCTCAGCTTCTACCACGAGTTGAAACAACGGTTCGGGGCGCCCGGAGATTTTGCTCAGGCCTACGTCATCGCCCATGAGGTCGGCCATCATGTGCAGAATCTTCTGGGCATCTCGGAGGAGACCCGCAGAATGCGGAGAGGCATGAGCAAGGCGGAGTCCAATGCCCTGTCAGTCCGGGTGGAGCTCCAGGCCGACTGCTTCGCCGGAGTGTGGGGGCACCACGCGGACCGGCAACGTCAATTGCTCGAGCAGGGTGATATCGAAGAGGGCCTGCGCGCCGCTGCGGCCATCGGAGACGATCAAATGCAGCGGCAGGCCGGCGCCGTCGTCAATCCCGACCGCTTCACGCACGGTTCGTCGGAACAGCGGGTCCGGTGGTTCCGCATCGGTTTGGAGACCGGCCAAGTCGACAGCTGCGATACGATCAACGCCGGCAGGCTTTAATCTGCGTCGGCGGTGGGAACAAGGCGGCGGAGCATATGCCCCGCCGCCTCTCCAGTTCCTGATCTACGGTGTGAACGACGAGTGGTCGCTCGAGCTGACGTCGTGGAGGTAGTCGTGAATCGTCGTCAATGAGCACTGTTCGTCATGGCAAACGAGGTCGAAGACCCTCCAGACATCATCGTCCCCCTGGGCACCGCCCGATGGCGGGGTGAAGGTTCGATACGAAATTCCTCCACCGACAACGCTGACCCGTGCCCCGGAATGGGGGAAATCTCCATTCCCTGAGAACTGGTGCACGCTGTATCGATAACGCCCGTCGTGGATGCGGTTGATGGTGAAGATCTCGGGACCGTCACCGTCGGTGTCGTCGGTGTTCAGCGAGGCGTCGGCAGCAACCTTGTTGCTGTAGTAAAGATGTTCCCAGCCTCCCCCGCTGAGGGGCACCGCCAGATGGGAGTCCAGATCGCGGGGGTCGGCGCCCCACGTCAGTGTGATGGAGATCTGGGAACCCCCACCGCCAGACCCCAGTACGATGTCGGCGACGGTCATCTCTCCGTTGTGTTCGCAGGCGTGGTCGAACCGGTGGGCGCTCTCGAGGTCGCCCTTGGTTGCCCAGAACTCGATGTCGGCATTGGCATCGACCGGGACCCGGAAGGTACCGTCTTCGGGCGTCGACGTCTCACCGCTGGTGACATAACCTCCGTTTCTACGGAAGCTCTTGAAGGTCACCCGGGCGCCCTTGACCGGAACCCCGTCACCATCGACCACCCGCCCGGAGACGTAACATCGGGTCGCAGCGACATCACAGTTCCAGATCGAGAAATGGGGAATCGTCGAACGGTACTTGTTGCCGATCCGGGCGAAACTGCCGACCTCGTACCACATCCTGGCATCGGGATCGAACCACCAGGACGGGATGGTCGAGGGGGCCCCATCCTGCAGGGTCGACGGAATGGGAATATCCAGCGTCGCACCGGCTCCCGAGGCCAGTTGCAGTTGCTGGGACCCGGAAGTCACCGTCACGTCGGCAAAGCCGAAGGTGTTGATGCCGGTCGTCTGACCATCGAGCCCAACCCCCTCGAATGTTCCGGGGAAGGCGTCGAGTTCCTCGGGAATCGACGGGTCGAAACTGGTCAGTGTGACGGTTGCCGTGCCGGTGAAGGTCTGGCCGGTCGCCGTCACCAGGGAGTTGGGGGGGATGGTGATCGAGGCGCCGTCGGGAGTGTTGAGACTGCCTCCGGCCGTCGCGGGGATCGTCGCCGAGGCCTCGATCGGAAGCAGGATGGCGTCCTGCGAATTACTCTCTCCGGCGACGACCCGCAGTACCTTGACGGTCATTACGAAACCATCCTTCGAGAAGGACATGGAAACCGCCGGGGCGACCGGGATCGAATCCAGCACATAGAAACCCTGATTGTTGGTCATCGTCGACCGGCCGGCCGCCTCGACGACGGCACCGGAAATAGCGGCCCCAGTCGAACTGTGCACGGTTCCCAGGATACCGGCGACACCGCCACCACCCTGCATCGGAATGGTTGTCGGGTCCTGGGTGTCGTTGTCGATCACGGAGCCGTAGGCGATGATGCCGGAGCCGGCGGTGACCTCGACCTTGGCCGCACCCCCGCTGATATTGTTCAGTCCGGCGACGGTCGAAAACGGGCGGTTCTTCTGCCAGCTCTCGCCGGAGACCAGTGTCTTCGTGAATTGCCCAACGACCGAACCACCGGGCGCCAGGAGTAGCACGCGAACCGATGCCTGGGAACTCGAGGTATTGAGCAGCCCGATGTTGCTTCGAAAGGAGACGTTCTCGCTCAGTTGCGGGAGGTAGACCGTCTGGCCCATGCCGATTCCGGCATCCGGTGGGTAGCCGTCAAGGAACTGGCCGAAGGTCCCGCCGCTTCCCTGGTTGTAGGTTCTTGAAGTGATGTAGAGCCCGACGTCGGACGAAATCTCAAGGCTTCCGGAACCGTTGATGCCGATTTGGCCGACAATGTCGTTGAAGACCTTCTCGACTCCGGCCCCGACGTTGGTCGTCAAATCATATGTGTCCGAGCCGACGTGGAGGGTAATCGTCACATGGGCTGTCGAGTTCTGGAGATTGAGCAGGCCGAGATCGGTGCGCCACTGGCTGCCGGCCGCCCCCGAAGCATGTGAAGCGGCGGCGACCCAGCCTTGCCGCACCTCGGTATTGCCGCCCTTCATGGGGATGGTCGTCGGGTCCTGGGTGTTGTTGTCGATCACCGAGGCGTAGGCCAGGACGCCGCTGCCCGACGTGACCGTGACGACCGCGCGGCCCGTGTCGAGGTCGTTCCGTCCGGCGAGATTCCAAAAGGGCTGATTTTCCTGCTTGAGAATACCGGGACTGAGGGTTCGATTGAAACTGCGAAGCCGGGCCCCCGCTCCGTCGAAGAGTTCAACCTGCACGGTCGCGTTACCGGAAGAGGTGTTGAGCAGGCCGATGTTCGTCCTGAAGGCAGGGTCCTCCCGCAACTGGGGCAGTGCGGCCGACTGCCCGTTCCCGAGGCCGAATACTGGATCGACCCCCCCGAGGTACTGACCGAAGCTTCCCGATGAACCCTGGTTGTATGTCCTGGAGGTGACGTGGATTTCCTCATCCGCAAGGATCTCCAGGGCGCCCGATCCAGTGACGTTGTACATGCCGATGACGTCCTGCAGCAGGGCACTCGAGCCCGCACCCAGTGAACGGCTCAGGGAGCGAATGGTGCCGCCGTCGTGGAAGTCAATGCGCACCTGGGCTGTCGTCTGACCGGGATTGAACAGACTGAGATCGGTCCGCCACTGGCTCCCCAAACTGCC
>JBDLIO010000045.1:0-9327 GCA_039714865.1 Acidobacteriota bacterium
AGGTGGCCCGAGCGAAGCGAGGGTCGGAGGGGGTCAGGGCGGTCCCTTCGAAGCTGGATACGCCCGACGTGTCGAAGCGAGATGCGGCCTTGCCCTCACGGCCTGGCCCCTCCCGTGGACGAGATTCTCTGCGCCTTCGCTCCGGTCGGCCTGGCGGCTCTCGGAGGCGCGGCATTTCTGGTTCTTTCGGGTTTCGAGATGGCAGTCGAGCTCCATCTCGCTTCCGTGATTCCGCAAAAACAGGCCTGGATCGCCCGCAGGCCGTGGGTCATCCCCTCGTACTACGTCCTTGGATTGGGTTTCGGCCTGGTTGGGGGCTGGATTTTCGCCGCCGACACCCTTGGATCCAGCATCTCGCCCTGGAATACCAGCGACGTGTACTGGTTCTTGGAAAAACTCATGTTGCCGTTCTGGGCGGTGGCTGTACCGCTCCTGCTCGCGCACCAGGCCTTGCGCTTCCCTGATCCGACGGGTCGCCATCAAGCCGGCCTCGTGCTCGTCGGCGTCCTCCCGTGGACTGTCTTTACATTGGTTTCGCTGGCTTTTCCCACCATCTTGAATCAGGCGACATGGTATTACGGGCCGCTGCAGTCCTTTGTCTTGCTCATTTACCCGATCGCCGTTTTCTTTGCCATTTCCAGGTACCACCTCTTTGACATCGAAATGGTTGTGCGCAGGGGACTGGTCTATTCGCTCCTGACGACGGTCCTGGTTCTCCTGTTTTTTTCCATTGTCGGCGTCGGCGGAACAATGCTGTCAACGGTTGTCGGAGAGACCTTCATCGTGTGGCTTGCGTCGGGAGCGACCTTGATCCTCGGGCTCCTGTTTTCGCCACTTCGTGAGGCCGCCAAGAGAATCATCGACCGGCGTTTCTTCCCCGAACGCTATGCCGTCCGAAGACGGCTGATTACGCTCTCCGAGGAACTGCCCTCCCTGGGCAACCTGCCGAAGATGGGGCAGTACCTGGCCGAGCAGTTGCAGAGCATCTTCGGCGTCAGATCCGTGACCCTGCTGATCGGCGACCACAAAACCGGCATCTTGACGACGCTCGCTTCCACCGAGGCTGATCTCGAAACCAGATTGGAACGCTCGGTCTTTGTTTCGCCGGACGATGCCGCCATCCAGACTCTGGTCGAGGCGGGCAGACCGACACCTTTCAGCACCCTGGTGCAAGCCGGCTCTGCCTTGACTCAGCACATGGATGCACTCGAAACGACCCTCGCTGTTCCAATGACCACGCACGGCGCCCTTATCGGGATAATTCTCCTCGGAAAACGTGACGCTGGAGACCGTTTCCCGGCTGAGGAACTGGAACTTCTCAGCCTTCTCGCCCATCACCTGGCCACGACCTTTGAGAATGCAAGACTTTTCGAATCCGCAACCTATGAAGGTCTGACCGGACTGCTGCGCCGCGAGCCGATCTTGGAACGACTCAAAGGCGAGATCGCCCGAGCCCGGCGCTATCACCGATCACTGACGATCGGCTTGATCGACTTGGACCACTTCAAATTGATCAACGACTCCTTCGGCCACCTGGCGGGCGATGGGGTCTTGAAACAGGTCGCCAAGACTATCTCACAGGAGCTTCGTGACAGCGACCAGATCGGTCGGTACGGCGGAGACGAATTTCTCTTCGTTCTGGCCGAAACAGGCTGTGAAAGCGCATCGGGAGTGGCCGAGAAGATTCGTCAAGCGGTTGACAATCTCCAGATTCGGACGCAGGACGGACGAAAGGTTCGCGTGACGATTTCCATCGGTCTCGCATCGCTCGACCAACTGGCCTCCGGGGAAACTCCGACCGTCGACGATCTGTTGTCTCTGGCAGACAGAAATCTCTACACCGCAAAGCAACAGGGGCGGAACCGCGTGGCGGCAGGCGCCTTGTGACGGCCGGGTTGAGAAATGCAGTCCATACCTATCTTTTTCGTTCAGGTTGGCTGCAAGAGGCACTCAATCACGACTGGCTGCGGGCCCTGAAGGACCCGCCTACGAATCCTAAAACTCTCAGAAACAGTGAGGTCGATGTAGGCGCGTCCTTCAGGGCGCGTGGATATTCAACACCAAACCGCTACTCGGCGCAACCAACCTGGTCAAGGGAGATAGGCATGATGCAGTCTAACCTCCTGCGCTCTGCCGCAAGGCCCGCGCTTCCGCCAAAAGGCCGCGCGCAGCGGTGAGGAGAGCGGCTGACACGCTCTCCAATTCAGGTCTGACCTTCTCCAATCGAGCCTGGTCCGGGTCACCCAGTCCGGCGTCACGGAGTTGCTTGAGGCGCTCGAGGATCAAATCGCGAATGGCTCCGGCGTTGTCCACTCCGTGAAAGTAGCCGATATGAAGAGACTGTGCCTCCTGCTGCCGTTGCTTGGCCGGAGGCCCCGAGCCCGCACCTCCGCCCGCAGTGCGAACCTTGAGGTCCGAGATGCCCAAGAGACGCTGGATCGGCCCCTGCTGAATGGAGACCTCCTGCACGTTGGCGAACGTCATCGTCATCTCCTTGACTCGCACGACCCCCTCACGGATCCGCAGGCTGCGGTCGGTGACGATGTACCAACGCAGCTCCCAATCCAGGAGTACGAGAAAGAACGAAATCGGCAACTGGAGAATGAACAACCCGATTCCGAAAAATTCGGCCGTGGTGATCAATGCCAGAACCAGGTCCTCGTGAGGAAAACGTTCGAGAACCGCTTCCATGCCAAGGCCACCGGCACGGAGGAAGGTCAAGGCAACAATGATGCCGATCAGGGTCGAAATCTGGGCCAGGGCCCACCGGACCAGATTGAGCTGAAAGAACCTTTTGGAAGCACGGAAGATCGTGACCGACCCTTCCGATCCCGCCGGAGGCTGAGGTTCCGGCGGCACCTTCGCCATTCGCAGTACCAGAGCCTTGAGTTGCTCAACCATCGGCTTCTCCCGCCCGCCGTTCCAAAGTCCCACGCAACTCCCTGATCTCCACCGTCACACCCTCGAGGGTCTCAATCAAACGGCTCGTGGTTTCAGCGTCCAGGACGACACCGCCACCAACCGTCTGGGCAGACGGCACGGAGGAAGCTCCGGCGCCGTGTCCGCCCCGCATCCGCCCGTAGACGTAGTCCCGGATCGCCTCGTACTCCAAAAGGCCCTCGAGGACCATCTCCGCCCCGGCGCTGCCGCTTGCGGTTTGCACCTCGACCCTGGCCAGACCCAACCACCGCTGGACCAGGTTGGACCTCAAATGAATGTCCTGAATGCGGGCATAGGTCAGGTTGATCTCACGCCTGAAGAGGATTCCCCAACGCATCGAGATGCCTTCACTGTCGAAGCTGTACCGCAGAGTGTGGTAGCGGAAGTACAGCGGGATCAACGGGAAGAAGAACAGCGGTCCCAAAAGCAACGACGACAGAAAGTAGTAGGTCATCAGGGCCGGCGCCGGACGGGAGATTGCAAAAATGTCGGACTCTTGAACCGAGGGTTTGTTTTCCATGACCCAAGTGTAAACGAGCCCAGACCCGAGCCCGTGCCCGTTCCCGTGCCCGAGCCCTTTCTTTTGTTCCCACCCCTGGGGTGTTTCGACCACCGCCCACCGAAAGCGCTAACCTATCCACAAAACCAGGGTTACTCCAGTTCCTAAACTATTTTTTTTGCGCTTTGTGTCTTCTTGGTTCATTTTCTTCTCCCTTTGCGCTTTTTGCGTCTTTGCGGTTCAAATGTGTTCTCGTTCGGCGCCTCTTGGCTCCGGCTCCGGGTTGGACCCTTCGTCATTGACTCCGCCGCCGGGAAAAAATACAGTCACATGGTGATCCGCAACCTCATTGTCGACCCCGTCATGCGGCGTCTTGCCCTTCTCTTCTTGATCACGCGGCTGGTGCTGCTTGGCGCCGGCCTGGTCGGCCACGGCGTGTTGCCTCCCGGCAGGGCCCTGACCGGCGAGAATCTACGCCTCGAACAGAGGGCCCCGATCCCACTCGACATCTGGGCCCGGTGGGACTCGGAGTGGTATCTGCTGATCGCCGGCCGGGGCTATGACGCCACCGATGCCTTCAATCACCTGCCCATTGGCTACCTGCCGGAGGACACCGCCGGCTTCTTCCCCCTTTACCCTCTGCTGATCCGGGCCCTGACACCTCTTTTCGGAGCAGTCGGCGCCGGAATCGTGATCTCGAACATCGCGTTGCTGGCTGCGTTGTGGCTGCTGTTGGCCGTGGCCCGTGACCTCTGGGGGGAGACCTTCGGTACGCGGGCCGGATTCTACGCGGGAACGGCCCTGCTCTTTTTCCCCTTCACCCTCTTTCATTCGGCGGTCTATTCGGAGTCGCTCTTTCTCGCCCTGTCCCTGGCGACCTTCCTGCTGGCCAGAAAGAACCGCTACGACTGGGGCGGCCTTGTGGCGGCCCTGGCCACTCTGACCCGACCTTTCGGCGCCCTGCTGGCCGTCCTGTTGCTGCTGGAATGGTGGCGCGGGCGTCACCGCTCCCGCTGGGGCTGGGCGACCGTCGGCAGTATTGCCTTGGCCCTCGGGCTCTACATGCTCTTTTGCTACGGCCTCTTCGGTGACGCCCTGGCATTCGTTCACCGCCAGGCACGCTGGCGAGGCGGCATGGGCCTGCCCGGCGTTGCCTTCGCCCGGTGGTGGCAGGCGGGGCCGACACTGCACGGCACCCACGGCTCGACCATCGAATTGGTGATGGCAATTCTCTGCCTTGGGGCCGTTCCGACCGCCTTTCGGCGCCTTCGACCGTCCCTCGCGTGGTATCTGGCCGCCTGTGTGACGGTGCCTCTATGTTCAACCCTTTGGTCCTTCGGCCGCATCGCCTCGGCCTTCTTCCCCATATACCTTCTGGCAGGAATGGTCTGGGCCGAGGCCAGACCCGCTCTTCTTCGTCCCTGGTTCACCTTCGGCGGCATCGCCGCAGCCCTGGCCATGGCCTATTTCGCCGCCGGCTGGTGGGTTGGGTGATTTCGGCAGGAGTACACTTGAAACTATGCCGCTGAGCGGCACACTCAAGGAGGCCCTGATGAAAGAATCGAAAGTCTTCATCCTCGGTGCGGTTCGCACTCCGATCGGCAGTATTGGCGGTGGATTGGCCGCCCTGCAGGCCGAAGACCTGGCGACCCACGCGATCGACGCGGTTCTCGAACGAACCGGCATTCCGGCCTCGTCGATCGACTACACCTGCATGGGTTGGGTGATGCAGGATCCCCGGTCTCCCAATGTCGCCAGAAACGCCGCGCTGCGTTCCGGAATCCCCCACACCTCACCTGCCACGACCTTTCACGAGAACTGCGCTTCCGGGGGCGCCGCGGTCCACAGCATCGCACGCAGGATTGTCCTCGGAGAAATCGGAATTGGCATCGGTGGCGGCGTGGAGAGCATGAGCAACGTCGCTCGATACCTCTTCGAAGGCCGAATCCGTGGACAGCTCTACGGTGACATGACCCTGGTTGACGGCCTGTTCGGCGCCCTGACCGACACCCACGTCGAAGACGGTGAGTTGATGGGGCTGATGACCGAACGCCTGGTCGAACGCTACGGTGTGACCCGGGAGGAACAGGACGAGATTGCCTGGCGCAGCCACCACAACGCTCTCGATGCCTGGGACCAGGGCTATTTCGATGATTACGTCGTGGCGGTGTCGGTCCCCCAACGGCGAAAGGACCCCCGAGTCATCGATCGCGACGAAGGCCCTCGCCCCGTCACCCGGGAGGAAGTGGCCGGCGCAAAGCCCTACTTCAAACGTGAGGGCGGCACGATCACCACGATCAACGCCTCGAGCCTCAACGATGCCGCAGCGGCTCTGATTCTCGCCGGAGAAGAACAGGTTGAATCACTGGGCATCGAACCACTGGCCGAGCTGAGAGCGTTCTGGAATGTCGGTGTCGAGCGCGCCTACATGGGCGAAGGCGCCTTCAAGGTCGTTCCGCCACTTCTGGAACGGGCCGGCCTCGAGATGTCCCAGATTGATCTCTTCGAGCTCAACGAGGCCTTTGCCGCCGTTCTCGGTGCAGCATTCCACGACCTGCCGGACCTCCCCAAGGACCGGACCAACCTGTGGGGCAGCGGCATCTCACTGGGCCATCCGGTCGGTTGCACCGGCGCCCGCCAGATCGTCGATATGGTCCACCAGCTCCACCGGCGAGATGGGAATCTCGGCCTGGTCAGCCGATGCGTCGGCGGCGGCATCGGCAGCGGGGAGATCCTTGAGCGGTTCGGGGGTTAGCCCTGCGCAAACCGGCAAACACATCTGGGCCAGGGCAAATGTCGACGGCACGCCAAAACGGCGGCGAGAGGTGCTCGCCGCCGTAAAAGTCTGTGATGGCGCCTCGCCGGCACGAGACTACTCGACTGAGAGTCACGATGCGGGCCAGGAGGCCCGCGCTCCCACATGCAGTCCCAACGGGGTTTTTGCCTCTCTTCTTTGAGCCTTTTTATGGCTGTTCTGGTGTTTTTGCAAGAGGCTGACGTATCTCATTCCCCGTCCCCGTCAGGCCTTTTCGAAGGGGCTCAATAATCCCTCGGCCTGATCGGCTGCCGACGGCCACCCCACTGACCGGGGGGGCCGTCGAATCGACCGGCACAGGGCTCGCCACATTCGGAACATCGCCCCTCATCGTCCAGGGCCCAATAGGTCAGGCGATACCAGTCCCGCCCGATCAGTCGGGCGCCACAATTGTGGCAACGGGTGCTCCCCCCGTCCTCGTCGTGCACGTTGCCGGTATAGACGTACCGAAGGCCCGCATCGATCGCCCGACGACGTGCCCGCTGAAGGGTCGCTGGTGGCGTCGGGGCCAGGTTGCTCATCTTGAAGGCCGGGTGGAAGGCGGTGAAATGCAGGGGCACTTTGGGCCCCAGGTGCTCAAACATCCACTGCGCCAAGGCCGAAATCTCCGCATCGGAGTCATTCTCTCCGGGAATCAGAAGGGTGGTGACTTCGAGCCAAACGTCGGTCTCCCTGGCGACATACTCCAGGGTCTCCAACACCGGCCCCAGTCGCGCGCTGCACAAGCGACGATAAAAGTCCTCGCTGAAGGCCTTGAGGTCGATATTGGCCGCATCCATCGCCCCGAAGAATTCCCTGGCGGGCTGTGGGTTGATCTCGCCGGCCGTCACCGCCACCGATTTGATCCCCAACTCGGAACAGGCGGCCGCGACGTCGACCGCGTACTCCAAAAAAATCACAGGGTCGTTGTATGTGAAGGCCACCGAACGGCACCCGGTCCCTTTGGCAGCGCGGGCAATGGCCTCGGGTGAGGCTTCTTCGGCAACTGTATCAATTTCTCGGCTGCTGGAAATGCTCCAGTTCTGGCAGAAACGACATGCCAGATTGCAGCCCGCCGTCCCGAAGCTGAGCACGGCGGTCCCCGGCAGGAAATGATTGAGCGGTTTCTTCTCGATCGGATCGACACAGAAGCCCGAGGATCGACCATAGGTCGTCAGCACGATGCCTCCGCCTGAGGCCTGGCGCACGAAACACAGTCCCCGCTGCCCCTCTCGCAGACGACACAGCCGAGGACAGACTTCGCACATCACCCGTCCATCGGCCAGCCGGGAAAAATACCGACCCGGCACCCCTGCCCGAGCTATTGAATCCTGCGAGACCGGACCTCCTTGATGTCCTCGAAGTCGATCGTGTAGGTCACCGATCCTCCCCCAACCCTGTGGCGGAGTAGTACCGTTTGGTTGGCAACATCAACGACATAGGCGGAGACACGCTCGAGTGTGTTCAACACAATCACGACGCGATCTCCTTGATGCGAAGCCAATTCAGAGAGCGGGACGAGCGTCCCGTCACGGTGCGGTCGAGGCGGTGGTGGAGTTTCATCAGACTCATCCAGAATCGCCAGCGCATCCTCGTGATCCGAGGTTTCCCGATCGGCCGGGGGCGCCACGACAATCTCAACCCCTTCGACACTCTGGTCCGGTTCGGAGAATTCTGCCTCCGGCCCCGACTCATCACCCTCAAGGTCCTCAGGCTGGTCGTACTCGATCGGATCGACCGTCGGAGACTCCCATGCGACCCTTTCTCCAATGTCGGAGTACTCCTCGATGCCAAGGTTGACAGACGTCATTGAATAACCGACCCCACCGAAAACGCCGAGAAAAGAGCCGGCCAGAATCCCGAAAAACGGCATTTTGGCCTCATCCCAGAACTTCAATGCGTAGACCACCACAGCGAGCGGGATAAAGAGACATGCCAGTCCCCACACCGCACTCTCCCTGAAAGCAATCACCAGCAGCCAGACAAAGGCCGCCAGAGATATCAGCCCACCAACGACCATCATCACCATCCACGCCATCGTCATGGTCTGATCCTCCGTTTATCCCGTTGTTCTTTCATGGTATTTAGTTTAACCCATATCCCCGAGAGAAATAATTCGTAAGATGCGTCAGGAGGCATTTTCGATGAAATCTTCCGCGATGGTGATCTGTGTGGCGATCTACTCTCTTTCGACCTGGGCGCATGGAACCGAAATACCAAAGAAATTGGACCGGGGCATCGTCCTGGAACGCCCCGGCGACCCTCCGGCTCCCGCGTCGGTCATCGATGCGCTGACCGAGGACAAGACCACGGCTCGCATCATCCGCAACGGGCATCTCAGCGTTCAGGTCAACGTCAACCCCAACGGGCACAATACCGGGGGCGACGCGGCCAACGAACCGTCAATAGCCGTCGACCCGACCGCGCCCAACCGCATGGTGATCGGATGGCGTCAATTCGACTCGATCAGTTCCAATCACCGGGAGGCCGGCGTGGCGTGGTCCAACGACGGTGGAAGGACCTGGAACAACCCGGGCTCTCTCAACGACGGCATCTTCAGATCGGACCCCGTACTGGCGTGCGACGCCGACGGGCATTTCTTCTACAACAGCCTCTCGGTCCCCGGGGGCCTGATTCAAGCTGAATTCTTCGACTCCGGCGACGGGGGACAAACCTGGTCCGGTCCCGCAGATGCTTTCGGCGGCGACAAGGTCTGGGTAACGATCGACCGGACGAACGGCATCGGCCGCGGAAACATCTACCAGACGTGGAGTACCGCGTCGAATCAATGGGGTGAAAGGGTTTTCAGTCGCTCAACCGACGGCGGCCGAATCTTCTCGGATCCCCAGGCCCTGATTCCTCCGCCGATTTGGGGCACCTTGACCGTCGGTCGCCAGGGTGAGCTGTTTATGGCCGGCAACGCCGGCTTCGCCTACAACGTCTTCGTCGTGTGGCGATCGTTGGATGCCAAGGATCCCGATGTCGATGAACCGTCATTCGTATTCTTCTTCGCCCCCCTCGGCGGTCGCCAGGGAGTCGGTGACGGCACCCCCGCGTCGCCCAATCCCGCCGGCCTCCTCGGCCAGGTCTGGAT
>JBDLIO010000046.1:0-9143 GCA_039714865.1 Acidobacteriota bacterium
GGCCCGCAGTAGAATGCTGGTGAATAATGCGGGCTAGCGTACCGGTGTACTTCCCAAATCTGTCACCCAGGCCTTTGTAGTCCAGGAAATCGACTGCATCCGTGCCAGATCTGGCCTTCCCGACTTTGTAAGATCGGTAGGTCATTTCGTCTTCAAGAAGCCTGATCTTTCTGCTCGATCCAATGCTTGGACTGGTATCGCAAGATGAGGCTTCCGATAACGACTCTGGCGACTGCTTTGTCTTCGGGGCCAGGTTCAGTATCAGTTGACAGCATCAGGATCGACGCCCGTGAATCGGGCCGAATGTAATCGATTTCTGAGCGCTCCCGCTCGACCTGTCCAACAGGTACATTCCCCCAAGGGCAGGATTACGGCGTCTGTGCCTCGGGCAGGTGCGAGATGACCGAGCGCAGTTTCGTTTGGGACGTTGTCCGAAGATTTTCGACAACTTCGACGTCGATCGTCGTGCCGTCGTCCACCAACTCGAGGATGGCATGGCGAATGGCGGCACAATCGTCTTCGCCGTGACCCCCGGGCATGGTGATCATGACCCTGATGCGATCAACAGCTTCCTGCACAATCTGCCAGCGTCCGACGCCGGCGGCGTGGTCGAGGACCAGGAAGAAGGGGTGAGGCGTCAGTTTTCGGCCCGATCGCAAGAGAATGAAATCCCCCGCACGACCTCGAACTCCTTCCATCAGGGGCATGCCGCGTCCGCAGATCGGTTGCTCGCTCGATACTCGGGCAACATCCCCCTGGTCGTAGCGGATCAACGGCATCGTGAAGCCGCCCAGGGCGGTGATGACGACCGACGCGTCTTCCCCGGGGAGGGCCGGTCGATCATCAGTCAGGAATTCGGTCACCACCGTATCGGAGCAGAGGTGGTAGCCGGGACATCGGGGACACTGCCACGCGATGACCGAACCGGCTTCGTCCGACGCGTAGATATCGACAACTCGGGCGCCGAGAGTCGATTTCAGCGCTTGACGGGCGCCGTCATCGAGCACGCCCGAGGTTGAGGTGACCAGCGGCACGTGGAGGTCGTCGGCGCCGAAGCGCTCGAGCGCTTCCGCGAGGAGTTTCAGAGTCAGAGAGTAGCCGTGGATCATGTGGGGGCGCCAGAGTTTCAGGGCCTCGATCCAGTCTTCCGGCTGGTCGCGGGAAAACAGGACCTTGGTCCGGAAGATGCCGAGCCTTTGGTACCACGAACGTTTTCCCAATCTCTCGCGACGCGACTGAAAGGAGGCCATGCGGTGCCGGGGTTTCATTCCCCATGCCATATAGACCCGCAGAAACGAAGGATTGAACGCTGCCCGGTCAGGGCTCCGGAAGAGGATTTCCAGCGGAACACCGGTCGACCCGCTGGTGCGGGACCGCAAACACCGGTCGAGTCTGGTCCCTTCAGTGACCAGTTGGGCCTGCGGGGTGGCCTGGAGCGCTTCCCGGGTAACGATCGGAAAGAGACGAAGGTCGTCGGCAGTCTTCAGATCAGCCGGTGACACGCCCCCACGGTCGTAGAGGTTCCGATAGAAAGGGACCGTGCCATAGGCGTGGTGCACCAGCCGCTGCAACGCCTTGAATTGACGGCGTTCGAGATCCTCTTTGTGCCGCCACTGGTTGCGGGACAACTGCGCCAGGCTGATGAGACCGCGCATTATCGAATCACCATTGCAGCTCTGTTCACCCACAGATGATAAACCCGATTCAGCTTGACCTGCTAAAATCCCGCAACATGAAATTCAGTCAGCGACTTCCTGGGACCATCGAGCGCGTGGCGCGGATCGGGAGTCTGCCGCTGATCGGGCCGCGAGAGACAGAACGTCTGATCGTCAAGGCGACCGAGCTGGCGGGATTGACGGATGACGAGATCGTAATCCTGCTCAACGGCCTCGAGGACTCGGAGAATGCTCGGGTCGTCAAGGAATTTTCCCGGAGCTATTCCCGGCCTCGAGACGGCGAGATCTTCCTCTTGCCGCCGCTCTATTTCTCCAGCATCTGCGAGAACAAGTGCGCCTATTGTGATTTCTCGACCGGCGCCGGTATTCGTTTGGACGCCGAGGAGTTCGGCAGGGAAGTTGAGGCTCTGCTCGACATGGGGTATCGCAGCATCGAGTTGGTCAGCAGCCAGGACCCGGAGCTCTTCATTCGGAGGACTCCGTTTGACGTTTCGGACCAGCGGTTCAATCTGGATCCGACCGTTCGGTACTTCGAGATTCTCAGGGAGCGGATCGCGGGGAATGGCGGCGGTATGATCACCAGCAACATTCCGCCAGTGTGTATCGAGGGTTTCGAGGCACTGAAGGCCGCAGGGCTGGGCTGTTTTCTGGTATGGCTCGAGACCTTCGACCCGCACCAGTATGAGCGTCTTCATGTCGACACCGGGCCCAAGGGGCATCAGGGCTATCGCCTGGACTCGTTCGAGAGGGCCCTGGAAGCCGGGGTCGAACACGTCGCCGGGGGGTTCTTGAAAGGCCTCCACGATTGGCGCAAGGAAGAGGCCATCCTCTATTTGTTCGATCGTCACCTGAAGAGTCAATGGGGCAGGGGTTTTTCCATCATCGGAAGCCCCCGGCTCAAGGGCCGATTCCTCGGTTCGATGGCGATCAGGGAACACATGGTCAGTGACGCCGACTATGAGCTGAATATCGCCCTCGATCGGATACTCTTCGACGGAATTCTGTGGCTTCAGACGAGAGAGAGCTTCGATTTCAACCGTCAACTGATCAACAAATACGGGGGTGGCGTCGTTTTGACGCTGACCAGCTCTACTGCTCCGGGAGGGTACTCGAAACCTGCGGAGGCGCACGCGCAATTTCCGGTCTTCAGCCAGGACCACGCCCGTGCCGTATCTCAGCTCGAAGAGGATGGCATGACCGTCCGGTACGCGTGGGATGCCTTTGACCTCGGCGAAGCTCAGAGGTAAGGGTTCGCCCTGGTCCCAGCCGTCTCCGACACAATTGACCGAATCTCTCCGATCAGGTGGGGCCTCATTCCGAATACCGTCAGAGCCAGGGCTGCGCCCGAGGGTATCAAGAGTCCGAGAAGAGATCCGAGGCCCGGCCCATTCAAGCTGTGTGGAAAAAAGAACCGAGCGCCCAGTGCCGTTACGGCAAATGCCAACAACCCTGCCGCGGGGACCGACAACGTTGAGAGAACGGCCCGGATTCGGAGACCGGTCATTTGTGAGACCAGGACTACGTTTATCGGGGCAAAGACCAGGGCGGCCAGACTCTCGACGGTACAGACGGCGGTGAGGCTGATGTGGGCGGCGGCGAAGAGAAAGCCCAGGGTTATCGCTGCCCGGATGGTGGTGAATTTCAGCAACAGGCCGGTTTGCCTCATGGCGACGAAGACTGCCGGCGCCGAGAGAAGGGGAGCGAGAAAGGTGAACAGGGCCAGTGCCTGCGCCGGCTCGATCGCCGCCTCCCAGCCTGGTCCGAAGAGCGTGGGAATCAGGATGTCCGAGAAAAGGAACAACGGCCCCGCAACCAGGGAGGTCAGAATCAGCATCAGGCCGGACAGGCGCAGGAACCATCGGCCGACCATTTTTCGGTCGTCCTGCTCCCGGCAGAACGCAGATATCGTGATCCGGTCATGAATTCCCAAAAGGCTCTGCATCGGGGCATGCACGATGCGGCTGAGGATTTCGTAGTGTCCCAACTGGATCAGGCCGAGAATGCCTCCGATGAACAGTCGATTGGCCCCGTCGATCAGGTGGGCCAGATTTCCTGCCGACCAGATACGAATGCCCGTGTGCAGGAGGTGGGAGGTGACCTCTCGGTCGAGATGCAACCGCGGGTTCCACCCGGGTCGAACCCACCACAGGGCAGCGCCCACGGCGGATCCCGCCAGAAAGCCGGCGACCAGTGACCAGGGGCCCCATCCGGACAAGGCCAGTGCTACGGCGACGGCGGCGCTGGTCAGTCCTTCAGCCGCTTGAATCAATGCCTGCTTGCGAAAGTTCAATGCCTTGACCGCCAAGGCCGAGGGGACGGCCGCCAACGCCTGGGGGATCAGGCGGAGTGACATCAGGGCCAGGAGCGCACCGGCTCGGGGGTCGCCGAAGATCCGGGAGGCCAAAGGGGATGCTGCCAGGACGACAACGATGGTGATCGTGGTCAAGCAGCCGTTGATGATGAAGCAGGCATCGGCCGCCGCCAGGGTATCGCCGGTGTGCTGGATCAGTGACGTGTGAAGGCCGAGCGTCTTGGCACGGTTGACGAAGTTGAGGACCAGGACGGCAATAGCGACAAGGCCGAAATCCTCAGGGACCAACAGGCGGGCCAGAACGAGGACCGAAAGGGTCTGCACCACCCGTTGCAGGCCGACGCCCGCGGTTGCCCATGTGGCGCCGCGGATCGCCAAGGTCCTGGTTGAGCCGTCACTCATCTCAGAGGTAACCCAGTGCTGCGAGCCGCCTGCGCATCTCGGCGTCGTCCGGGGTCGAACTTCGTTTACCGTCGCATTCATAGGCTGAGGCCAGAGAGGCAGTGTCTCGCCGGTGCTGGTCGATCAGGTGGCGGAAGTGAGCCGTCCGGTCAGGGTGTTGAAGGGCCACATTCGTCCGTTCATCCGGGTCCGTATCCAGGTCGTAAAGTTCCTCGCTGTTATCCTCGGTGTCGTGGATGAACTTCCAGCCGGCTTCCCGACAGCTCGAGACCGTAAAGGTGTCGGAGATACCGGAGCGACTGAGTCGACTGCCACAGTGCATTGTCTCGCTGAAGATGATGTCCGAGCCATTACCGGAGTGGGCGAGAGCCAGGGGGGCGAAGCTTGATCCGAGGAAGGATGGTGGCGCGGAAATTCCGAGGAGGTCCAACAAAGTTGGCGCGAGTCCCAACAACTCCACCTGGCGTTCGATCCGCCGAGGCCCAGCCAGTCCGGGGCCATTGAGAATCAACGGGACTCGGATCAACTCCTCGTGAAGGTCGGGCCCGTGGGCCCAGCGGCCATGTTCGCCCAGTTGTTCGCCGTGGTCCGAAGTGACGACGATGGTGGTTCTCTCCTTCAGACCCAGGTCTTTCAAGCTGTCGACAAGCTCTCCGATGTATCCGTCAACCAGATCCACTCGGTCGCCGTAGAGTCTCTTGAGTGCGTTGACGGCCGGTGAGGGGTTTCCGGCGGTCAGGCCGGCCATTCCATTCAGGAAGGACAGCCTGTCCCTGAAAGTGCGGCGGCCCGGAAGGGGCTGGTAGGGGAAGTGAACATCCATGAAATGCAGCCACATGAAAAATGGACCATCCTGTGCCTGAAGCCAGGCCGTGGCTCGGTCGGTGAGGAAACGGCCGGTCAGGTTCTGGCCGCCTTCTTCCAACAACAGGGCCTGCAAGAGCATCAGGAAACCGAGGCTTCGCCTCCCAATCGAGTCGTGGATATTCTTTTTCATCGTTGCCAGGGCTCCGGTCTTCCCGCCAGAACCCGTCCGGTCATGCACATCCCAGAAGTCGATGAAAAGGTCGAAACCACGATCGTATCCGGTTTCCCGAGTCAGGAAGGGATTGGATGGGTTGAAACCGGCCGTCGTGAGTCCGGCGCCCGAAGCCGCCTCGGCCAGGGTCGTCGTCTCGAGCGGCAGGCCTCGCCGCTCCCCGGCAACCAGCGGATACAGAGAGCCCATGATCGAAGGGAACGAGGCCTGTGTCCGTGGTCCGTTGGAAATCGCCTGCTCGAACCGCACCCCCTCATTTGCCAGGTCGTCCAGGTTGGGCGTCGAGGCATAACTGGAACCCGCGCAACCAAGGGCATCGTGACGGAGGGCGTCGACGGTTATCAGGACCAGATTCTCGGCAGTCACGAATGCTACCTCCAGGGAGACAATCGCTATCTTACGGATGCATGTGTTAGGGAGACAACCCCTGGAGGCCGGAGTGGACTATGTCTTTGGGTTGGGGAATACCAATATCCGGCAGGATGGGGCCCTTCAGCTCCTCTGGAAACAGGGATTGGTGCGCATGGCTACAAGAAACCGGTTCTGTTATTGTTGGCCATCTGGATCAGGATGACATCAATACAATGATTTTGCTTAATTTGCTTTTTCTCCGCCGACGGCAGGGAGGCCGGCCGCCGCCGGTCCCCGCACCGGTTTTTCGACCGTTATTCGGGCGACGCAGGTAATGAGAGCCTTCACTGCCTCTGTTTCGCGTGCCGGGGGCGCCGCCCTCACCGTAGCCCTCGTCGCCGCGGTCGGGGCCTGCTCCGGCGGGAAAGCGGCGCACTACAACCTGCTGATAATCGTCTCTGACGCGCTGCGGGCCGACGTGCTCGGCTGTTACGGGGGGGCAGCACAGACGCCGAATATCGACCGACTGGCTGAAGGAGGCATCCTCTTCGAAAGGTGCTACACCACCACTCCCTGGACCTGGCCTGCGGCGGTGAGCATGTTCACCGGCAACTATCCCGGCTCGTACATAGGCAGCGTCAGACAGTTCTTTCCGGAAAGGCGGCCGAAGCCGAAACCGGTGACCGTTGTTGAAGTCCCCGAGGAAGAAGAGCTGTTTTCCGAAGCGCTCGAGAGCGTGGGTTACGAGTTACGGATGGCCCTGCAAAACCAGTTTCCCCGTCAATCGAACAGCCTTCAGAGTTTCGTGGAACTGGACCATATGGCGGTCACTGAGGCGCAGAGAGTTGCGGTGGAATCGGTAGTCGGACCGGCCGTTCGAAATACGCCCAAGCTCTTCTCGTTGCTCCACTACCTGCTGAAGGTGCCGTCCGGGCGGCGCTTCTGCCTCCTAACTTGGGTCCTTGACCCCCACGGCGAATACAACCCACCGCACGGTTTCAGACGAAGGATCGACACCGGCGGTGAGCCGCTGCCTCGGGAGCCGGGTTTTTACGCCAAGCTCAATTCCTGGCAGCTGAAGAAGTTCACCGTGGACCTCAACAAACGGGAGAAGGACTATATCGAAGCGCTCTATCGGGCCGAGGTCGAATTCGTAGACCGGCGGGTGGGCTATATCCTGGAGATGCTGGAGCACCGCGGGCTGCACCGCAATACGATCGTCGTCTTGACTTCCGACCACGGTGAGGCCTTCTGGGAGCACGGTTTCCCCTCCCACGGCAACACCTACTTCGAGGAGATGGTCCATGTTCCCCTGATCATCAGTAGACCCGGGATTGTCGCCGGGCGAAGGGTGGAAACTCCGGTGTCGCATGTCGGCCTGGCCCCCACCCTGGCAGAGCTGCTGGGCGTCACCTTGCCGGGTGATGTGCAGGGGAGCAGTTACGGCGGTCTAATCCAGGGTGCGGCTCCTGATCCCTCCCCAATCTATTTCATGGCCGCGCACCAACAGCTGCAGAAGGACGCCATCCTGGATGGCGGCTTCAAGTTGATCATGGGGTTCGACGGATCGAAGGCGCTTTACCGTCTCGAAATAGATCCGGGCGAGGCGGTGGAGGTTTCCGGCGACCATCCCGAGATGGTGGCGCGCCTCGAGGCCCGACTGCTCGAGATCAGGGAAGAGAATCGCCGGCTCCGCGAAGATCGGAAGGGGGTCCGCCGAACCGGAGCGCCCGAAGTGGATGATGGGGCGATCCTCGAGCAGATGAAGGCACTGGGATACGTGGAGTAGGGGCCCGGCCGGAAACCCCCGGTACCGCCCGTTGCCTCGAGTGTGTTCTGTATCAGGTTGCCCTCAAGGTGGACGGGCTTCTCGGAAGCAGTTTAGATAACGCTGTATTTTTCGACTAGAGGAATAGCTTCTCATGTCGGTACGAGCCGAGGCCCTGTTCATTTCAGGGCGAACGGGAGCGGTGCGATGCTATATTGGCCCCGTGCAAGCTGGACATCCGTCATCCTTGATCGTCCCTCATCAAGCTGTGCGTTACATTCTCCTTCAGAGGCCGATGCTGCAGCGGTTCAACGGAATTGCACGGTGGCTCAGGCTGTCGGCAGGTCTGAAGTTGGCCGTGGACTCGGCTGTACGAAGCGGCGCCATCAAGCGCGAATTCGTGCGGATGATTGAAGAGGATTACGCCTCGATGCGCCCCTCCCTACCGTCTGAGGCCATGCGGATCCTCGATGTCGGGTGTGGCGTTGCCGGAATCGACGTGCTCCTGTTCCGGCACTATCGACAGGCGCCTGACCTTGAGTTCTTCCTGCTCGACCAAACCAATTCCCGGTCGGATCTCCGTTACGGCTTCTCGAGCGGCGCCGAGTTCTACAATTCCCTTCAGATCTCCAAGCGGATGCTCGGTGTGAATGGGGTCAATACCGCCAACGTCCGCCTCATCGAGGCCAGGGAGAGTCGCGAGATACCGGTTGGGAACCTGGATCTGGTGATCTCCATCGCGTCATGGGGGTTCCACTACCCGGTTTCAGACTATTTGGAGCAGGTGTACGAGGCCCTCAAGCCAGGGGGCAAGCTGATTCTGGACGTTCGTACGGGTCAGGGCCAGGAGAAAGCGTTGAGGGGGAGGTTCGAGACATTGGATCTCATCGCCGAAACGTGGAATGGGAAGGCCGGCCGCTTCTGTGCAGCCAAGGGTCCAGTGGATTGAAGTCATCGCTGGGCTCACGGACCAGCGGTCGAGACCCCGGCCGGCGGTGGAACTCGCCAGGGCCGGGGCCGTATGCCGGGGCGAAGCCTCATGAGTTGAATACACGGGGGGGCTATTCGTGGCGAAGGTAGTCTTCATCCAGCGGACCGCGGTCGAGTGGCTTGGCGTTATGTACCTGTCCGCAGTGCTCAAGTCACATGGACATCAATGCAGTATGGTCGTCGAGTCCGAGGAGGGACGCGACGCGGCCGCTGGGGCTCTGGACGAAGGGGCGGATGTCTTCGCCTTTTCCTGTCTGGCCACCGACTTTCGCTGGGCGCTGCAGAAGGCCGCCACCATCAAGCAGGAGAGTGACTCACTGGTCATGATGGGGGGAACCCAGGTGACCCTGAACCCGGAGGAGGCCATCCGTCAGCCCCAGGTTGATGTGGTCTGCCGCGGCGAGGGAGAGGGTGCCCTGCTGGATTTGGTCGATGCAATCGACCGGCGGGAGGATTTCTCTCAGATCTTGAACCTGTGGGTGAAGCGCGACGGAACGGTGCACAGGAACGAAATGAGGCGGCTGATCGAGGATCTCGATGCTCTGCCCTTCCCGGACCGCGGGCTTTACTCCAAGTACCCCGTGTTCAGGGAAAGCGGGAAGCGGC
>JBDLIO010000047.1:0-8982 GCA_039714865.1 Acidobacteriota bacterium
CCTTCGACTGGAGAACCCTGAGGATTTTCGCCTGGGTCTCCGGGGCCATGTCGCCGATCTCGTCGAGGAAGAGGGTGCCGTTTTCGGCAGCTTCAAATTTTCCGGGACGGGCTTCGACTCCGGTCGCAACCCCCTTCTCGATTCCGAAGAGTTCACTCTCCAGGAGGTCTTTGGGAAGAGAGGCGCAGTTGAGAGCGAGAAACGGTCCATTGCCGACCAAAGAGGAACGGTGGACGAATCGAGCGACGACCTCTTTCCCGGTCCCCGACTCGCCGGTGATCAGGATGGACAGACCACTGCGGGCAACTCGTGTCGCGTTGTCGTAGAGGGTCTTCATTGAAGGGACAACCGTTGGGGGTGTCGGCAGGGGGATGGTCTCACGCGGGAGCGGGGCCTCAAGGACCGGGGCGGGCGCCCGGGAAGATCCCGCGATTTCCACCAAGGTGGTCAGGGCTGTCGTCAGAGGTTTGTAAAGGTTTTTGAGGGCTTGTGATGTGAAGGCAATCCTGAACTCCAGATCAGATCTGGAGACGATGACCTGATGCATCTCGGTAGCAGGTGGCCACTCCCGTTTGGCGGTGAAGAGCACTGCTTCGTCATTGAGGCCGCAAGGCCCGACCCAGACTTCGATGCAGGGCAGGCCCTCGAAAAAGGCCTGTCCGATCAGCTGGGCAATGGTGTTTCGGTCGGGTTGTTCCGCCAGCGAGGCCAGGAGGGCAGGGAGTCGTTCCAGGACGAAGGTTTCGGCGGGGCCGGACATCAGGGTCGTTCCGTCTGGTGGTTTGGAAGGGTGTTCCACGTCGTTTTGGGGCATTTCAACTGCCGGCACCGCATCGTCGTCGGAGATCTCCTCAAGCGCGACCCGGACGGCGCCGAAGTTGACGGTGTCGCCCGGACGGAGACTGAGGTTCTTGACCCTCTTTCGCCCCAATCTTGTTCCGTTCCTCGAACCCAGGTCCGAGATCTTGACCTCGGAACCGCCTACCTGGACCAGCGCGTGACGCCGGGATACGCTGGGATGGTCGAGCGTGATGTCGCAGTCCGTTCTCGAGCCGACGGTGTGTTCGCCCTCAGCCAGGGGGAACCTGACAATCCTGGCGCCGAGTTGGGCGACAAACCGATATGTCATGTCGTTCGGGCCTCCGGTACGCTGGTGTCCTGCAAACAGTGAATCGGCTTGGACCTTCTTCGAGGGCCTCCGTTCGGCCGTCTCAGGTTCTCCTCTCCATCGTATCCGATCCAGGGACATGAGGTTTCCTTTCCGGGAATTGAGAGAGCCGACCGGGGGTGGGCCGCAGAACGACCCGAACCCGCCGGCCGGCGCCCTTCGAATGGGGGTCAGGGACCGAGAGTGATGGTCTCGAAGATCGGGTCGCCCGATTCCATGTCGATGACCGAGTTGAAGATGTGGACCTTGCCGTCCGGCGTCGAGGCCTGAACGCTGACCTCGAGCCATCCTGCGTTCATGTTCTGATTTGTGAACCGTTTCAAGATGCGGTCAATCTGGTTCACATCTCGAGCGCCGAGGCTCCAGGCGCGAGGGTTGCCGACCTGGTTGCCTCCAGTGTCGAACAGCCTCACCTGGACGCCCACCGGCTGGTCCGACGGGTTGACGAGACCGAGGTTTGACCGGAATCCGGCATTCTCGGCCGGCATGACGAGGTATCCCTTTCGGTGAATGGTGACGGCCGAGCCCTCGCCGAGACCTGGAATGTACTGGCCGTAGGTGCCTTCATCGACCAGGTTGTAGGTGCGGCCGTCGGCGAGGATTCCAGGCTCGATGGCGACCTGAAGGGCGGCGGCGCCGGCGTCCTCGCCGAAGAGTGAATGGAGAATATCCGAAACCTGGCTCATCTGCTCGGGATGCAGCAGGAAGGTACGTTCAGTTGGGTTGGAGTTGTTTTCATCCCGGTTCCACAGAGAGATCTTGACGGAAGCGTGACTCGTGGTGGTGTTCGTGAAAGTGGCGTCGGTGACCCAGTTGGTTCCGGCTGCGCCGGCCAATTTCGCGACGCCCGGCATGAGGACGTCCTCCGCCAACAGCGGGCTGGTCCGGCCCGGCCGGTAGACCGGGTCGCCGGAGCCCTGATCCACGATCGAAAGGAAGGAGAAGAACTCTCCGGAGTTTGCCGTCAACCGGATCCATATGGAACGCATGTGCGCCGTGGTCAGCTCTCTCAGTACGCGGTTTCGCTGGATGTAGCCGTGAGCCGGAACTTGCCAGGTGCGTATTCCCAGCTGTTGACCGTTCGTATCGAAGAATGTGGCCGTCACGTTGATTGCGGAGTCACCGGGGTTGACCAGCCCGAGGTTGGTCCGGAATGCATGGTTTTCGGCGAGCCCGGAGAGAATGACTCTTTCGCCTGCAGGGATCGCATCATGCTGTTCGACCCCGGAGATGAACTGACCGTAGGTCTTCCCGGAGACGGTGTTATAGGTCCGGGAGCCGACGGCCAGAGGCTGGTCGGAGCGAATCTGCAAGGCGGCGGCGCCTGAAGTTTGACCAAACATCTCGGCGAGGACGTCTGTTGTTCGGTCCAGTTGGCCGGGGCTGAGGGTGCGAGCAATCTCTTGGGGATTCGTGTTGGCGTGATCCCTCTCCCACAAGGCGATTGTGAGATTGGCGTTGTCCTCGCCCAGATTGAGCATCGCAAGGTCGCTGACCCAATTGGTTCCTTCTGAGCCCTCTACCTTCGCAACGGCGGTGACGATGTAACGGAATTCATTCGGCGGCTCGCCGGTCGCGTCGCAACCGTCGATTTCAACCTGGTAGTCGCCGAGTCCGCCGCCATTCTCGGTGATTTCCAAAAATACGGCCTCTCCGGCCGTCATACTGTGTGTGAGCCGGGCATTGGACCCGTTGCCCGAGTTGTCGTCGACTGCAAGCGGATTCCCGTTGCCGTCAAGGAGACGAATGATGGTGTCCCTGGTACCTGCAGTTGAAAAGGTGTAGGTGACACTGAGGGGCGCCTGGAAACGAAAGACATCGACATCGTCGTTGCAGTCGAACTCGGCGTCGGTCACTCCACACGTTGAGAGACTGACGGCGCTCGAAACGGTGTCTCCTTCAATGTCTTGGTCACAGTTCGAGGCATTGCATCCTGTGATCGTCAGGCCGTAAGGTCCGGTTTGATCGATGGAGAACGCTTCAAGGCGGATAAAGTACGAGATGCCGCTTTGCAGAGAATGGGTCAGGTGGGCGTTCAAACCTTGTCCCGAGTCGTCGTCAAAGGCCAGGTCGGCGCCTAGCGCATCCTGCAGCAACAGTTTCGTGTCCACGCTGCCGGTTGTCTCGAAGGTGTAGTCTCCGGAAGTCGCAGGAATGAGTTTGAAGTAATCGACATCGCCAGGGCAGTCGATCGAGGATGGAGTCGTGCCGCAACCGTTGAGCGTTGTCGCCCCACCAATAGTGTTGCCATCGGCATCTCCGGCGCAGCCTCCCGAGTCACACCCGCTGATCGAGAGATCGTAGGTTCCTTCCAGGCCCAGCGGCGAGACAATCGCGATGAAGTAGGGCGCCGAAGTGCCCTGCAGATCCCAGGTGATCTGGGAGTTGTGTTGGACAAGGAGGTTGTGCCCGGAGTCGTACAGCTCAACATAGACATTGAAAGATGCCTGCATGGTGATCGTGTGAGGCCCGTCGTCCAATGGTGTGAAGCGGTAGTAGTCCTCGTCCCCGTTGCAGTCGATGCCGGCGGAGGTCATGCCGCACCCTTGCAGGACCGTTGCCGCCGCGAAGGAATCGTTCCCGGGATCGTTACCGCAGCCGCCGCCGGTACAGCCTGAGATCACCAGAGTGTAGTCTCCAGTACCGTCGTTGGCGTATTCATTGACGGCAATTGAGTATTTCTGCCCGTCGATGAGGGTGTAGACGATTCTGGCATTATGGTCGGCGCCGCTGTCGTCGTCGGAGGCGACGGCGTCCCCGTTGGAGTCGTAAAGCCTCAACTCGGTATCGGTGCTGCCCGTGGTTTCGAAGGTGAAGGAACCGCCATTGGGGGCGTTGAACCAGTAGTAGTCCAGGTCGCCCGCGCAGTCGATTGCGGCCGGCGTCGAGCCGCAACCGGAGAGAGCCGTCGCTACCGCCAGGTTGTCGTTGCCGGGGTCGTCGCCGCAGCCACCGCCCTGGCAGCCCGACACGACAAGGGCATAAGGACCGGTTCCGGCGCCGCCGAAGGCGGAGACGGAGATGTAGTAGGTCGAGCCCTGATCGAGTGAATAGTCAATGGATCCATTTGTGCCCTGACCGCTGTCGTTATCCGAGATCAGGACCGTCCCGCTGTGGTTGTAGAGGGTGACGACGGTGTCGATGTCTCCGGTGGTGGAGATGTTGAAGACTCCACTCGAGGGCGCCGCAAAACGGTAGACGTCCATATCGTCGATACAATCGATCACGGCGGAGGAACTTCCGCACTGGGATCCCAGGTCGGTTGCGGTGTTGAAGTTATCGTTGCCGGGATCGTCTCCGCAGCCTCCTCCGGAACAGCCCGAAACGATGAGGTCGTAATCGCCGGTTTCGTCATTGTCATACACATGAACGGCGATGTAGGCGAACTGGCCGGTGGGGAGGGTCCATACGATCTTGGCGTTGTCACCCGTCCCACTATCGGCATCGTGGGAATAGAGACTTCCAGCCTCGTTGTAGAGCCTGAGGTAGGTGTTGGTGGAGCCCGTCGTTTCAAAGGTAATCGGTCCGCTGACAGGTGGGAGGAACCGGTAGTAATCCTGGTCTCCCAAACAGTCGATCCTGCCGGCGGTCGTGGCGCACTGGTTCCCTATATCGGTGGCGTCGGGGATGCTGTCGTTGCCGGGGTCAGAGCCGCAGCCGCCGGCGGGACAGCCTGTCAGTTCCATGCTGTAGCCGAAGATATCTGTTGGGGAGGATGCGGAAACGGCGACGTACACCACGTCACCTTGAAGGAGGGTTGTGGAGACGGAGTTTTGGCCGGCGTCGTATTCGGTGACGCCATCAGGGCCGTAGAGAATCATCCCGGCTCTGTTTGTCGGACTCATCGTCCAGGTATATGTTGAGTCGGCCGGCGCCTGGAAGCTGTACCAGTCGTTGTCGCCGACACAATCGATCGCGGCCTGAGTCGTTCCGCAGGAAGCCAGCGGGGTTGCAGTGCCACTGCTACTGTTGCCGGGGTCATCGCCGCAATCGCCCGGACAACCGGACACATAAAGATGATACGTGCCCATCCCGTTGTCCCCGAACTCGCTGACGGCGATGAAATAGGTTGACCACCGGGTCAGCGAGTAGACGACCGAGGCGTTGGTGTCCTGGCCGCTGTCGTCGTCCCATATGAGGGAAGATCCGCTGGCGTCATAAAGGACTATGTAGGTGTCGGTGCCGCCTGCCGTGTACATGTTGTAACTACCGCTTGAGGGTGCGGTAAACCGGTAATAGTCGTAGTCGCCGACGCAGTCGATCTCGGCGCCGGTTATGCCACATTGTGCTCCGAGGTCGGTGGCACTGGATGTGTCGTCGTTGCCGGGATCGTCTCCGCAGCCCCCACCACCGCCGGTAAACCCGCTCATCTCCAGCGAGTAGGCGCCGGTGTCGGAGGTTTGGTAGCCCTTGACGCCGAGGAAGAGGTGTTCGCCTGCCGTAAGGCTCACTGCCCTCGACGTCTCGTTGGAATATGTCGTGGTTTGAGTATGGGCGGAGTCGTAAAGTGCCCAGACAATGGAATTGGAGGTTGAAAAGGAGAATGTGTAATCACCGGTATCAGTTGCGACGAATTCATAAAGATCGACGTCTCCCTCGCAATTGATGAACTCGTTGATTTGGGCGCCGCTGAAGGGAGTCGTGTGGTTGAAATCGTTGTTGAACGGGTCGTTGCCGCAGCATCCCGAGATCAACAAATCGTAGGCGCCGGTGGTGGTGGACGAGTAGCCCCGGACCCTGATGTAATAGGTTGCTCCCCCGGTAACGACATAGGTAATCATGGCGTTGGTGTCTTGGCCGCCATCGTCGTCCTGGGTGATGACCTGACCGCTGCTGTTCAAGAGTTCCATGAACGTGTCGGTCGAACCCAGGGTTTGGAATGTCATATCCGCTGGATAATCGGGATCGATCCGGTAGACGTCGACATCGTCGTTGAAATCAAGGCAGTACGACCCCTGGATGCATCCGCCGATCGGGGTTGCAGTCGATGTGTCCCCGTTGCCGGGGTCGTAGCCGCACTGCGGCCAGGCCGGAAGGGCAAACGCGCTCAGACACAAGAACAGGAGTGCGACATGAACCGTGTATTTCAGTGAGATGTCCGTCGTTTCCCGGTTCATTGTTGCCGCCGTCAATCGTGGCACTGTGTTCATCATGGTCCCCTCCACAGGAAGAATCGGTCACTTGCCCCATAGCAATCACCGTTCCAGGAAAAATGTGTCGAGGAAAAATGTCAGAAAATATTGTTAATAAAAGCTTTAGAATTTCAGGAGTTCCTTGACTGGGACGGTGTCGGCGGGAGATCCCGGTGGTCTGTATCAATAGTGGGACGGTGGGTTCGCAAGTCTGCGACAGGCATCGGAAAAGGGAGGGCAACCCGATGACCGGCAATACCGTATTTCATCTTGGGTGCATGGAAACGGGGGTTGGGATGAGTAAACAGAATCTGACTCAGGTCTGTGCTTGGGTGTTGGCGCTGGGTCTTTCGGCAATGCCGGTGTCGGGTCTTGCAGGAGAGACACACGCACTCAAGCGAAATGTCGGTGATTCCTCTGTCGCCCCGGCGATTTCGTTGCTCGGGCCGGGTTCGCCTCCGGCGCCACGGGCGTCGACGATCTTCGGCCCAAAGGTGGGGGATAGCGGGGCGCAGATCGACCAGTGTGTTCAGGCGGCGATGGCCGGTGGGGACACACCAGGCGTCGCTGTCGCCGTGGTCGTGGACGGCGAAGTGTTCTATCAACAGGGATACGGCGTCAAGAAACGTGGTCTGGACGATCCGGTGACTCCGCAGACGGTCTTTCGCATCGGGTCGGTCACCAAGATGATGACGGCGGCAGCGGTGATGCAGCAGGTCGATGCCGGCCGTGTCAGCCTCGATGACCCCGTCACACGGTTGATTCCCGATTTCGAGATCGCCTCTCCCTGGAGGGGCGACCAGATCACGATTCACCACCTCCTGACCCACACATCGGGTTTTCCCGACAGGTTCTTTTTCATCGACGGTGAAACCGGCGATGAGGCACTGTCCGACTGGGTCGAGAACCAGGGCACGGCGTCCCTTCATGCCGCACCGGGAGCCTTCTGGAACTACTCCAACCCCAACTTCATGATCGCCGGCCTGGTGGCGGAACGGGCAGGCGGCATTCCCTATCAACGCTACATGGCGGACAACCTATGGGCGCCGGCGGGCATGACTTCAACGACGTTTGACCCCGCCGCGGTGATGGCATCGGGCGACTGGTCGTGGGGTCACTACACCGATCCCGGCTCGGGTTACGAGTTCATGTACGAGCCTGACGCTTACGACAACGCGGCCGCGGCGCCCGCCGGTTATGCCTTTTCAACGGCCGGTGATCTGGTGCAGTGGGCCGTCCTTTTGATGGAAGGTGGTCACGGGTTGATCAGTCCGGAGAGCGCCGCCTCGATGCAGGCGCACCACGTGTCGCTCGATTACTTTCCCGATCAGTTCTACGGTCTGGGTGTATTTTCAGAGACCTTCAACGGTGTTGAGGTCAAACAGCACGGAGGCAACATCCCGGGTTGGGGGACGTTTTTGTTGTGGGTGCCCGAGCGGAGATTTGCGGTGGCGGTGCTGGCCAACACCTTCGAGTCCTTGCCGGGCGCGGCATACTGCATTGCTGATACGGTCCTCGACCTCGAGGATCTGGCACCAGTTGACGATACGACCGACCCTTCGACGTGGGGCGCCTTTGCAGGTCACTACGACATTGTCGATGTTGCCGGGCGCCTGTGGACGGCCGAGGTCTCGTGGTCGGGTTCGGGCCTCGATCTCAGCCTGATTCCCATGTGGAGTCCGGAGGATACGATTTTTTCGCCCTTGAATCAGATCTCTTCCAGGGCCTTTGTGGCCGACCTCGATGGGGATGAGATTTCCGATACCGATTTCACGTTCATCGGCAATGGTGGGGCCCCCGATCCGGTGATCTGGCTGCGAAACCGGCAGATGGTCGGCAGGATCGCCAAACCGCCGAGAGACGGCGGTGATCGAACCGGACCCTGAAAAAAAAACCGGCTGCAATCGCAGCCGGTTTTTTGTTGTTGGTGGTGATGCGTTTCAGGGATTGCCGCTGCCGTCGCAGTCGCCGGTTCCAGGACCGCCCTGGTTGCCGCCGGATCCGTTGCCGCCCTGGTTGCCGGTGCCGGTACCATTTCCGCCCTGATTGCCGCCGCCTTGACCGTTGCCCCGGCCGCGGCGTCCGCCTCTCGTTCCGCCGCACTCTGCCAGAACTTCACCATCGGCGTTGTAGATGATGCCGCGCTCCCACTCGGAGGCGAGGATGGCGTCAAAGGAATCCTGGTCGATGTACTGGGGCTGGTAGGCGCCCTCCTGGGCGTTCAGTGCGCTGATGAAGGCGCGCATGTGGTTCCTGGAGCCCTTGTTGAGGTTCTGCCAGGCGAAGAGCAGGTGATCGTTGGTGCCGATGCTGATCAGTTCGTTGAGGTCGAAGATATCGAGGTCCTCGATCGTCGCGCCGACGATCAGGGCATCGACCAACGACTGGGCGCCCTGGTCGACCAGGGTGGTGTAGAGGTCGGCGAGGTGCTGGTCGACGAAGATGCCGACGGTGTCATCGGTGACCGGATCGGTCATTTCGTAAAGATCCATCACGGACAGGACGCGGTCCATGTGCTTTTGTTCCGCACGGGCGATGTTGAAGAAGATTGGCAGCGACCAGCGTTCTCCGAGGGTGAGGTAGACGTCGCGGGCCAGTTTCTCTTCCTCACGCATCAGGTTGAGCCCGTCGATGTCGCCCTGGCTCAAGGGTGAGAGTTCCAGTTGGTCGGTATAGTCGGCA
>JBDLIO010000048.1:0-8937 GCA_039714865.1 Acidobacteriota bacterium
TCGTCTACCCCAACTCGGGAGAGGTCTACGACCCCACCGCCAAGCGCTGGCGTCCCGGCAGCGATGCGGGCGCATGGGTGGATGACGCTGCACGATGGAGCGACCTCGGCGCCGCCGCCATCGGTGGATGCTGCAGGGTCGGGCCAGGAACCATTGCCGAGTTGAGGCAACGGTTCAAAATCAAGGAGTTGCAACTACAAACCTGAATACGTTTGGTTGAATGAGAAGGTCCCCATTGCCGAGGCGATACCGTTCAGCGGCACTGCGCATGGTCGATTTCAGATCTTCTTCATCGACAACCCGGAGCATACCCTGGAGAGGGCCTGCTGAGACATTGGCTCGCCAGAATGTCTCAAAGTCTGCGTAACTGAACGGACAATCGACCTCACCACTCTCCAGAATTCTCAGTCCCGCCTGCTCAAAAATTCCTTCCAACATGCCGGGGGCAGAAAGTTCAAATGGCCCGCCTCCTTTGGGTGGCTCCGGCATTGCATCGCGGAGTGCCTCGAAAATTGTGCGAAATTCTACCTTCTCCGCCGAAGCGAACAGACCGGCGACAATTCGACCTTCAGGGGAGCAGACTCGCCCCAGCTCTCGGAGCGCTGCTATTCGATCATCGGAGTACTGCACGGAATTAGCGGCAAATACCACATCAAAAGCCTCGTCATCAAATGGTAGATGTTCAATGTCACCAACCCGAAGGTCGCCCTTTGGAATACGCTGGCGTGCGATCTCAATCAGCTCTTCTGCAGCATCCAGCCCACTGACCTGAGCACCACGTTCCGTCGCCAGCACACCGGCTCCACCGCCACCGCAACCTGCATCAAAAAATCGTGTTCCCGAATCAACTAATGCCCCATCTAACATCGCTTCCCATAACGGCTCGTGCAATGGCTCCTGAATCGAAGCCCAATCCTGGGGCACCTTGCCCCAAAGTTCTCCTTGAACTGCTGCGGTTCCCATGGATAACCTCCTCTGAAACGCGAATGCCGAGTCAACCAGCACCTCAGAAAATATATTCGTCCGAATTGACGGTTTGTGTTGCGACTGAATCTTATTCCCTATATTGAGGTCCTGTCAAGTAATGTACGAAGATCTTGAAAGATCGAGAAAGGGATCGAGAAAGGGATACTGTCTTTGCTGATCGCCTGGGGATGAAAACAGCGGCCGTTGACCGCGACAGTGGCGGGAGACCGGGACGGCGGCCGTCATCCGCGTCCGTTTACCTCGTCCAGCGCAGAAGGATCCATCACTTCCTTGGGTTCAGCAGGCACCAGACGCTGTCATCTGCCCCTGCTATCTGTCGCTGCCCACTGAAGCTGTCCCTGTCGTCTGTCGCTGAGATCTGCTGCGGATTGCTGGCGCTGTCCACTTGTCCACTGGCCCTGGACCTGTATTCCAACCCCGGCCTTCGGGGTCGCCTCCCGGCGCCCCCGCTCGGCGCATTTCCCGGAGGGGCGACATAGCTCGGACCGGAAGGGAACCGCCCCTCCGAGAAATGACCTCGGCGGCCTACGGCATTGCCCGAGACTCGGTTGCCAAAGGTGCCGCCGTGGATTGCCCGGTGTCGACTTTCTTCGCAACGTCGTCTTCGTCGGGGAGCCTACCCGGTGAAGAAAGTCGCACCCGGCACGTCCCGTCCGAGAGAGCCACCCTGCTATAGTCCCTCCGGTCCTGAGATCGGACGTTGAGGGGGTGGCTGTGCAGCAGACGATCGACTACGAAGAGGTCGGGTTCAAGGCCGGGCTCGAGGTTCATCAGCAACTCCTGACGGCAACCAAGTTGTTCTGCAGATGCCCCGCTGGACTCTTCACCAAAGAACATGACGGTACGGTGCTACGCCACATGCGCCCGACCCTCTCGGAACTGGGCGAATACGACGGCACCGCCCTGATGGAATTCAAGACCAAGAAGAACATCGTCTACCTGCTTCACGAGTCCAATACCTGTACGTACGAGATGGATGACACCCCGCCCTTCCTGATCAATCCGGAAGGCGTCGACGTCGCGATCGAGCAGTGCCTGATGCTAGGCTGCGACATCGTCGACGAGTTGCACATTGCCCGCAAGCAGTACCTCGACGGATCGATCCCGACCGGCTTTCAGCGCACGGCGATCGTCGGCGTCAACGGTTTGCTGCCCTTCCGCGAACGACAGCTTTCGATCACCCAGGTCAGCGTCGAGGAGGACTCCTGCAGGGAGGTCTCCGACACCGGCCACCTGATCGTCTGGCGCACCGACCGCCTCGGCATGCCTTTGATCGAGACCGTCACCGGGCCGGACTTGCGGACGCCTGATGAGGTCGAGGAGGCAATCCTCCTGATCGGCAGGGTCTGCCGTTCGACGGGACACGTGCGCGTCGGCATGGGCGCCAGCCGCCAGGATGTCAACGTCTCCGTCCGTGGCGGCACCCGCATCGAGATCAAGGGTGTGCCCAAGGCCGGTTGGGCGCCGGCACTGGTGCACGGCGAGGCTGTCCGCCAGGTCAACCTGCTCAAACTCAGAGATGAGCTGCACACCAAAGGCTTCACCTCGCCCGAAACGATCGTCATCGATCACCGCGACGTAACGTCAATCCTGGCCTCGTCGGCGATCGACCACTTCCGAGCCGACGCGTGGCAGCGATGGCTCGAGGCTACCGGGCGCCGCCCGGGTTTTGAGTGCGGAACAGGACCCTTCTCGGTGCGAGCCGTTCGCCTCGCCGGGCTGAAGGGCACGCTGGAGCACCCGACCCAGCCGGATCTGACCTTCGTTCATGAACTCCAGGGTCGAATCCGGGTGATTGCGGGGCTCGATCAGGCACCTATCCTGGTCCACGACGGCTCGTGGCCCGGCACCGCGGCAGAACTCAAGGCCGTACGTTCGGAGTTGCACTGTGGGCCTGAGGACGCTCTGATTGTCGTCTGGGGCGCAGAGGGTGACACCCTGACGGCCGCCGAGGAGATCCGCCTGCGATTCATCGACGCCCTCCACGGTGTGCCTTCCGAAACCCGGCAGCCCTTCGTCGACGGACATACCAACTTCGAACGAATCCTGCCGGGTCCCGACCGCATGTACCCCGACACCGACAGCCCACCGCTGGCCCTGAACCGAGATCGGGTCCAGGCGCTCGAAGGGAAACTGCCCGAAGCCCCCTGGATTCGCGAAGAACGATATGCGAAGGCTGGTCTGCCGCTGGTGAGCATTCATTTTCTGATTCGCCGGGGCGGTGCACGCCTGGTCGATCTGGTAGTCGACAAGGCCGGTGCCGATATTCGAGAGGCCGGTTTCTTCTTCGGAGAACGAATCAAGGGACTCCGTCGGAAAGGAGTCGCGGTCGACTCCATCACCGACGACCAGTGGATCTCGTGGTTCATGATCATGCGGCAACACCCGGTCGCGGCCGAGGACAACAACCAGGCTATCCGGTGGATGGCCCGGCGGCCGGGCCGGGATCCTCAGGACTACCTCAAGGCTGCGAGCATTGGAGTATCCCCAGATCACTGGCTGCAAGACGTGACCCGAAAGGCAACGAAAAGCCAACCGGATCATCCCGACGGTACGGCCGACCAGCAACACCGCTTCCTGATGGGATTGTCGATGAAGGGTCTGCGCGGCCGCGTACCGGCCCGCGACGTGCTGCAGGCGATTGAGACCGAAATGAGAGGAGTGCCAGATGTCGACTAACCCAGATCCTCTCAAAGGCTACCGTGGGTCGGCCCGCGAGGCTCTGGCCCGTTTCGGGGTCAGGGTGTGGTCCGATGTCAGGTGCACCAACAGCGCCGGCAGCGTCTTCGAAGGTGTCATCCTGCCGCGTTCGGAAACCTTCGACGATCTCCATATCGTCATCAAACTCAAGACCGGCTACAACGTCGGCGTTCATCACGACCGGATCGTAGGGATCGAAGAAGTCGGCTACAAGGAAGCGATCTACAAGATCCCCGAGCAGGAGTTCCCGCGAAGGCCCAATCTGCCAAAGGTGACTCTCCTGGGAACCGGCGGCACGATCGCCTCCCGCCTGGACTACCGCACGGGCGCGGTCATCCCGGCCTTTACGCCGGGCGAACTCTACGGCGCCGTGCCGGAACTGGCCGATCTCTGCAATCTGACGACCCGTAAGATATTCGGGGTCTTCTCGGAGAACATGGGCTGGAAGGAGTACGTCATTCTGGCCGAAGAGATCGGGAAGGAGATCGAAGCCGGCGCCGACGGCATCGTCATCGGGCACGGTACCGACACGATGGGCCACACAGCGGCCATCCTCTCGTTCATGGTGCAAAACTCGCCCGTACCGATCGTGATCGTCGGCAGCCAACGTTCCTCGGACCGCCCATCGTCGGACGCAGCCCTGAACCTGATTCACGCGGTCAAGACCGCCGGCGAGGGTGACATCGCCGAGGTGCAGATCTGCATGTTCGGGCCGACCTCCGACCGGTACGGCCTGCTGCATCGAGGCACACGCTGCCGCAAGATGCACTCCTCCTACCGTTCGACTTTCCGCACCTTGAGCGACATCCCGCTGGCAGTCGTCAGCCGTGAAGGATTCAGACCGCTGAATCACCAAACCCTGCGCCGGGACCCGTCAAGGAAGGTGCAGATCGACACCGCTTACGACGATCGCGTGACGATCCTCTACTACTACCCGGGCATGGACCCCGATCTGGTCGATGCCCTCGTTGAAAAGGGTTATCACGGCATCGTGATCGCCGGCACGGGGCTGGGCCACGTCAACGCCCCGCTCTATCCCGCCCTGGAAAGGGCGATCAAGGCAGGCGTTCATGTTGTGATGACCGTGCAGACCCTGTGGGGCTACGCACAGATGTACGTCTATGACACCGGGCGGGACCTCCTGGATATCGGGGTCGTCCCCCTGGACAACATGCTGCCCGAAACCGCCTTGATGAAGCTGGGCTGGGTCCTCGGCCATACTCGGGACCATGATGAGGTTCTGACGATGATGCGGACGACGATCAACCACGAGATCACACCCCGGGAGCCCCACAACGGCTACCTGATTCTCCAGGGCGGCTTGCCCGAGGTCGAGAGCTGGATTACCAGCCAGTGGAAGTAATTCGTCGGACGAATTACATGCCGGCTCCGCCGGGGGGCAGGAGGGCCAGCTGAACATTCAACGCCCAACGTCCAACGTCCAACGTCCAACGTCGAACTTCGCGTTTGGGGGGACCGGGTATTGGCGGTTGACGTTCGTTACCAACGGTTTCGGGGTTCTTGCCCGTGGGCCCTTGCGGTCCTTGAGCCTCGGCTGTTTCGTCCTACCACAATCCGCCCTCGGGCGCGTACTTCAAAGTTGAACGTTGGACGTTGGACGTTGGACGTTCATTCCCTCTTTGGTTGCGGCCAAAGGGCCGCACTGTGTTCTTCGTGCCTTCGTGGTTAATTTTTCCTTGGCGTTTCCTTTGCGATCTTTGCGTCTTTGCGGTTCAATTGCCTTCTCGTTCGGCCCGGCTTGGGGAAAAAACTCTCAAACGACGGCATGGGTCCCCAGCTGTCCGGAGTGCGTCCCCCACTCTCCCTCGGACCACCCCGATCACCACCGGTCAGCACCAACTCGGCATGAAACGACAGCACCCATCCGGCCGGCGACGTCACCCGACACCGGTACTCGCCGGTGTCGGCGGCATCGGCCTGGTGGACCGTCAAGACGGAAGTGTCGAAACCTGAAAATCGCGTATCATCTCTGATCTCCAGCCCGTTGTGGAACCACGAATACTGCAGATCTCCCGCTCCCTCGGCGACCAACCGAAAGACGGCATCCCTGCCCGGGTCGACCACCTTTGCCAGGGGTTGGAGGACGATCTCAGGCAAGGAACGCCACCCGCTGACGACGCTGGCGCGAAGGGGCAAACCAAGCCCACGGCCGTCTCCCCTGGCCATCCTCACCGTAAGGTCGTGGCGCAGATTCTGGTATTCCCAACCGACCGGCGGCGGCAGCAACGCCAGTTGAACGTCCTCGACCGAACCCGGCGCCACATCCCCGTTCTGGGCCGCCAGTCCACCCTCGAAGTTCCAGTCCACCGGAAATCCCTCGACACTGACCGTAAAGCCGTCGTCCTGCCGCCACGTCGTCGTGCCCTCGTTGACGACCCTTACAACGACCGGATTCCACTCGCCGGGCGTAAAAACCGGGTCGGATGTCCAGGAAAGAACCCGGGAATCGTCGATCTCGGCCTCTCGGATGGCGTCCCCGTAGTACTCGAAGGCCAGCTTGGGCTCCAGGTCCGGAGGGGGCCCGACAATGCCGAAGGTGATGTCCGGAAAACCCGGGTCGTCGACCAGCTGATAGAAGAACAGGGTGTCAATCCACTTCGCGTCACCGTCGGTCGGGAACCAGTCCGACAGCAAGTCCTCGTAGAATACCGCCTGGGCCCATGGGCCGCCGGCATCGGTCTCCACGCCGGTCTCGGTCAACCAGAAGGGCCTTCCGAACCAACCGGCATTTGTGAGCACCTTTTTCACCGATGGCGGATCCCACGGATAGGACCCTCCTTGCTCCAGCTTCCGCGAAACATCAGCCGCTCCAACCCCCGAAGGGTAGACATGGTGCGTCACGACGTCCAACTCGGCATGAGCTCCACCGACACAGGCTTGCAACCACCCATCCCAATCGGCACTGCTGAGGTGAGCCAACTCCGGTCCACCGACCAAAGCCCGACCATCAGCAGCGTGAACGGCATCGGCCCCGCGGCGCAGAATCTGATCCAGATAGTCCCGGCGGGTTCCCTCCCAGAACCGTGGCAGGTTCGGCTCGTTCCACATTCCCCATGCCTCGACCCGCCCCCGGTAGCGCGCCGCGGCGCGATAGCAGATGTCCGACCAGTCGTCCGGTTCATCAGGAACGCCCGGGCCTTCGGCGCCTGAAGTCGCCCATGCCGGCGTTCCCGCAATCGTGGCAAAGATCTTCAGATCTCGTTCTTCAGCCTCGGCGATCAGCAGATCGTAGACAGTCCAATCGAAAACGTCCTGCTGCGGTTCGGCAAAGGCCCAGATGAAGTCGATACGAATCCAGTCGACGCCCAGGTCGGCCGCCAGGTCCAGCTGAATGTCGTCCGGGATATGGACGGCGATGCCCCAAGGTCCCGCCACAACACCGGAAACCGCACAGGTCAAAACGGCGACCACCGCGATGACGGCGCCCCAGGAAATTTTCCAGATATCGGTCAACGTGGTGCCCACACAATGAGTCTATATGATTAATGAATGAAATCTCGCGAATTGCTCAAGCTGGGTCTTGCGAGGAAACACCTGGACCTCGCCAGGACCGTGATAGACCGAGCCGTACGTTCCGGGCTGTCAAAGGGCCGGATCAGAGCCGAGATCCGGGCGGTCCTGGCGGACCCGGCCGCCAATATCAAACATCCCCAATTTGCCGAGCTGGCCTCTGAACTGGCCCCGGGAGGTGCTGAAGGGTCCCCTGAGAATCGCTGGAACGAACGGGCCGAAGACGCACCCTGGCGTCAATGGGGCTCCGATCTGGAACCCCAGGCCGTCGCCCAGATGGCCAACGCCTGCCGCTTGCCGATCGCAATCTCCGGCGCCCTGATGCCCGATGCCCACCTGGGCTACGGCTTGCCGATCGGAGGGGTCCTGGCGACCGACAACGCCGTAATTCCCTATGCCGTCGGCGTCGACATCGCCTGCCGCATGCGCCTCAGCGTGCTGGACATGCCGGTCGGCGAAATCCGGGGCGCCCACAAGAGGTTGGAGCGCGTCCTCGAGGACGAGACCTCCTTCGGGATCGGCGCCGAGTTCCGGATGCCGAAAGATCACGAGGTGATGGACGACGACTGGAGCGTCAGTCCCGTCACCTCAAAAGTCCGCGGCAAGGCCCGGCGACAATTGGGCACCTCGGGCTCCGGTAACCACTTCGTCGAATTCGGCGCCCTGACCCTTGAGCACTCTGAACTGGGACTCCAGCCCGGGACCTATCTGGCCCTGTTGTCCCACTCTGGCAGCCGGGGCCCTGGGAATATGGTCGCTCGCCATTATTCCACCCTGGCTCAAGACCTCCACCCGGAGCTGCCCCGCGAACTTCGCCACCTGGCATGGCTGGACCTCGACTCGGACCTCGGCGGGGAATACTGGGCCGCCATGCAGTTGATGGGGCGTTTTGCCGCCGCCAACCATCAGCTGATCCACGCCGCGATCATCAAGTCCCTCAGAGCCAAGGTCCGGGCGACCGTCGAAAACCACCACAACTTCGCCTGGGTCGAGGAACATCAGGGTCGCACCGTCGTCGTCCACCGAAAAGGGGCGACCCCGGCGTCTGTCGATCAGCTGGGTGTCATCCCGGGATCAATGGCCACTCCCGGCTTCGTCGTCCGCGGCAAAGGATCGGCGGCGTCATTGAGGAGCGCAGCCCACGGCGCCGGACGGGTGATGAGCAGAACGGCGGCAAAAAAAGCAAGCAAAGGAAGAGCCATACAACGTGAATTCGAAGATAAAGGAATCCTTGTCAGGTGGACCGGCAGATCAACCCTTGCTGAAGAAATGCCCGAGGCCTACAAAGACATTTCCCAGGTGGTTGAAGTGGTCCACGGCGCGGGGATTTCAAAAAAGGTGGTAAAGTTAAGGCCAATTGCAGTCGTAAAAGGTTGACGGCTTCGTAAATTCTAATTAAACTGTTCTTATTCCTATTATTTTCATATAGATAAACTATTAAAAAGCTAAAATATTTCTAAATATGAATAATGTTATTTAGAAGATTATCGTTATAATAATTGTTAGCAACTTATGCAAATTCGAGAAGCAAACATGAAAAATTCTGAAGGTATTAAAAACCTTCATATTCAAGCATTTGACAATTCAGAAGCCGAATTGGTCTCTGATCTTGCTGTAAATTTATTACACGAAAAATCAACAATTAATATACCCTCACTAGTTGCTATAGATAATGATGCAATAACAGGCCACACAGCCTTTAGCCCAGTCTTTTTAGAC
>JBDLIO010000049.1:0-8855 GCA_039714865.1 Acidobacteriota bacterium
GGGGCCTGTTTTTTGTAGGCGGGTCCTTCAGGGCCCGTACGATTTGTTACCTCTTTTCCCTCAGTCGGTAGCTCTTCGTCCTGTACAGGGGCCCGCATCAACCCCGGCCCAGTTCGACCACGCAGTCGCCAGGGGTTCCCCGCCGTTCCACAGAGATTCGGTGAACTCCACGACCCAGGGATCAAACCCTGGAATCACGCGGAGGTTGTTCTCCGAGGACAGGGTTTCCGGGTCGTTCTGGAGGTGTTCGAGGGCGCTCGCCGCCCTTCGGAGTCGCCATCCCCAGGAGCTCTCCTCATGGCTTTGGTCGAGGCGGCGTGCCCAGAGCCGGAGTCTGGCGGCCGTCGTCAAAGCGGATGCATTTCGCCCGTCGAGGGAAGGGCCGTCAACCCATGCTTTCATGCCGGCCTCGCGAATGGCGATGCCCGCCCTCCGCTCGAGAGCGTGCAGACCTCTGGAGACGTCCGCATGGAAGAGGGCGTTTTCCATCCGGTCTTCATTCTTGCTTTCTTGAAACGTATCGAGAATACGGTGTCTGTCTTTGGGAGTCAGCAGCAGGGGAGCAGCGGCCACAAAGGCCGCCCCGGCTCGGCCGAGCATCTTGACCCTGCGCTCAATCGCATCCCCGGCGTTCGGGAGGGGGAACAGGCCCAGCATTGCACCCCATGCGTAGCCTTTCCAGGCCTTCATGGAACCGACGCCGTTACCGAGATATTTTGGGAGAACGGGCAGGAGGGGAGTCAAGCGAAGGTCATCCTGCCGTAGGCTCAAACCGAGGTCAGCCGGTGTGGCCGCAGCTTCATCCAATACCAACAGTACTGAGGAACCCCTTTCAAGGAGCTTTTCGAGAATGTCCGGTCTCTTGAGAGCGACGCGAGCGAAGACGATCGCGCGAACTGGATCCCGGGGGACAGATCCATTCTTTGGGAGTATTCGGCGGGGTGCGTCATTCCAGACGATGCCCATCCGGATTGGGTCCAATTCCACCAAATCACTATGCAGGTATCCCGGACGGACAACGTGAGTGACCGGCAGCAGATCAGGATAGGCGGGTTCGATCCTCCGCATGGGGTACCAACGCCCTACCTTAACAGAACTCATCGGGATCGTGGGGTGATATTTTCACCTGAGTCGAGCGACAATGATCATGATTCGAGCAACGCGTCTACGAAGTCCTCGGGATCAAAGGGCAGGAGATCGTCAGCACCTTCCCCGACTCCGACCCATCGAACCGGGAGCCCCAGCATGTCGGCGATCGCGAGAATAACTCCGCCCTTGGCAGTTCCGTCGAGTTTGGTCAGAACCACGCCGTTGACGCCGGCCGTCGCCCCGAATTTCAGCGCTTGTTCAATTCCATTCGACCCGGTGGTCGCGTCCAAAACCAGCAGGACGTCGTGGGGCGCGCCCTCGACTTCCCGGCCGGCCACCTTCTTGACCTTCTCCAGTTCCTTCATCAAATTGGCATGGGTGTGGAGGCGGCCGGCGGTGTCGATGATCACCTCGTCGGCGGGACGTGCCTTTGCCGATGCGATGGCGTCGAATACCACCGCCGCGGGATCCGCGCCTTCATGTTGCGAGACCAGCGGTACCCCTACACGGTCTGCCCAGATGCGAAGCTGTTCGACGGCCGCTGCCCTGAAAGTGTCGGCGGCGGCCAAAATGACGGTGGCCCCGTTTTCGGTTCGACGTTTGGCGATCTTGGCGACGGTGGTCGTCTTGCCCGTGCCGTTGACCCCGACCAGCAATGTCACCCTGGGCCCGGCTGTGACCTCGGGGACGGGGTTGGCCGAAAGGGTTGTATTGAGGAGGTCGAGCAGCGTTTCCCGAATGGCGGGCCGAAGCTCCTCCGCGGTCGCCAGACGCCCCTTGCGCACCTCTTCCCTCAGTTGATCCGCCAACCGGATCGAAAGTTCGACACCGGCGTCGGAGGCAATCAGCGCTTCTTCCAGCTTGTCGAGGTGAGCCGGCTCCACTGGACCGGTCCTGCGGAAGCTCTCGCCGACCTTGTCGATGAATTCGGTGTGGGTCATCAAGAGACCACGTTTGAGTTTTTTTACGAAGGACCCCGCCATGTTCAGTCTCCGAAAATAGGATTAGCCCGCAATCGCCTGCGCTCTCATCGTGGAGCATGGACTTCATAACGGGCCCTTGTTGGTTGTCAGTGCTTGAACCGGTGATTCAGGCCAGTTCTCTTGTCAATATTCCGGCTGCGTGCTCAAGGTGAAAAAGGGCCTTCCCGAGATGGCCGGGTCGGTCAAGGACCAGGACGAGATAATAGCCGTCCGGCAAGGTATGCGTCAACGACGTCAGGGCGTCACCCTTGATGACGTAATGTTTCAATACACCGGTTTCAGTGTCTGCCGAGATAGCTTCCATCCGGCGGACAAAGATCGAGTGGTAAGCGCCCTCAACCTTGAGATCGAAAGGGTCGTTATGCCTCGTGACCCAGTCAACAGCCTCTCCTTCGTCATCAAGAAAGATGGCGCCGATGGCCTCAGGAACGTCCACCAGGAGGTTGGTCAACATATAGTTGAACGGCATCAGTCCTCACCAAGCAACGCACGAGCATCCCTTGCGAAACCTGACCCGGGTTCATCGGCAATCACTTCCAGGAGGTAGGGCTCCGCCTCGCCCTTTCTGCCAAGGTAGGTCAGCAGCCTTCCAAGCTCCAGAGGTGCTTCAACTCTGTTGGGAAACTTGATTGTGGCCTCCTCCAACAGGATGACCGCAGCTTCGGGAGAGCCTTCCTGTTGTTCGATTTCGGAGAGTTGCAGGTAGGCCTCGAAAACAGGTTGTTGGGCGTCGAGCGCCTGTCGAAAATTATCTTTGGCCGCCGAAGGCAGACCCCGCTGTAAATAGGTTATGCCCAAATTGTAGAAGACGTTGAAGCGGTGAGGATAGGTTGAATCCGAAAGGACCTCAGTGAAATCGACCTCGGCCATGCGGTACTGACCCATTGCCAAATAGGTGGCGCCACGGTTGTTCCTTGCGTCCGTGAAGGCGGGTATCAGAGCCAGTGCCCGGTTAAAGGACAAGAGCGCCTGATCGTAGTTCTCCAAGCGCATATGGCAAAGGCCGATCATATTCAGGGTGGTGGCGTTGCCTGGAGCGACCTTTTCGGCCTTCGTGAATTTGTCCAGTGCCGCCTCGAAGCGGCCCTGTTGAAGCATCAGGGACCCTTGCCTCATCAAAGTCAGAGAGTACAGCGGGTTTTCGGCGTCATCGAGGGTTGGGTCCTTAGGCTCTGAGCTCGCGCAGCCTCCAAGGGTCAATGCAAGGACGAGGGTGAGCCCGCAGGCTTGAGTCAAGGATCTCATGATGCCTCCTGTTGTGGAGCCGGCCCTCCATGTTCTGCATCCGGTGGTGTAATGTCTCCCGCTTCGACGGCTGCCAGCAGGGCCTTGACGACGGGCGGCGCAAAGCGGGTTCCAGACATATCGTTCATTTTCTTGAGGGCAAAGTCTAGTGGGAAGGCCTTTTGGTAGGGACGGGTTGTGGTCATCGCATCAAAGGTGTCGGCAGCACCGATGATCCTGGCGACCAACGGGATTTCTTCGCCGGCAAGGCCGTCCGGATAGCCTCGGCCGTCCCAGGTCTCGTGGTGATTTCGAATGCCCGGTAGGATGTCTTTCAGGGCCCGGATCGGCGCCATGATCTGAGATCCAATTTCCGGGTGTTGTTTCATGACGGTAAATTCTTCCTCGGTCAATCCACCGGGCTTGTTGAGGATGCCTTCGCGAATGCCCAGTTTGCCGACGTCGTGAAGAATGGCTGCGATTCGGACACGGAACACTTCGTCCGGTCCGAGGCCGAGGTGGCGGGCAATCGCCAGCGAATAGGAACTGACCCGTTCAGAATGGCCTCGGGTGTAGGGGTCCTTGGCGTCGATTGCTGCGGCCAGGGTCCTGATGGTCTCCAGAAAGAGTTCCTGATTCTGCCTGAGCGCTTGGCGAAGCCGACGAACCAATGCCTCGATATTCCCGGCCATGTGGTTGAAATTTCCGGCCAGGTGTGCCAGTTCAGCCGCGCCGGTCACCGGAGCTCTGACCGTCAGGTTGCCCTCTGCGATCTCGGACGAGACCCGGTCCAACCTCTGAATAGGCCCGATCAGCCGGCGCGCGAGCAAGAAACCCAGCCCCAGGGCGACGAGGCCCGCGATAGCGGTAACGACGACTGTGCGAATCAGCATGATCCGAACAGGCCGGAAGGCGTCTGTGCTGGATCGTTCGACCAGAATTCCCCAACTGTTGAAGCTGATTGGCGCCACAGCACCGACCAGGGAGTCCTCTCCCTCGGAGTCCTTGTAGATCCGAGTCAGCCTGACCGGGGAACGGCGAAAATCGGAAAGCAGTGGCGACAGGGCGATCACCTCGCCCCTGAGAGCCTGATCCGAGCTGGCTATGATTTGAAGATCCTGATTGAAGAGGACTGAGTACTGTCCGCCGGAGGCGCTTTCTCGAAGACGGTCCTCGATCGGTCCGAGATTCAAGACGGCTGTCAGGCTGCCCCAAATGTCACCCTTGAGGTTCTTTATCGGGGTCCCGATGATGGAGACTGACCCGTGGTTTCGAGGAAGGTCGGTCCGCAGGGTTGTCGTCGCTCTTCCGTCGAGAGCATTGCGGTGCGCTTCGCCCAGGGTGTTCGACAGCACCGAGGCAGCACTGTCGCTCAATTCAGGATCCCGAACGAAGGCGCCATCACCCTTGATGTCGGCGATTTGCAGGTAGAGGAATGCCCTCTGGGAATCGGCTGCCGTTTCGCTGAGCAATTCAGCCTGGACCTCGGCTTCAGCAACCGGAATCACCTTGAGTGTTCTGGCGATCCCGTCAAGACGACTCTTGTTGGCCGCAAGGTACATCGCGGCCTCATTGGCCAGACTGACCGCTTGACGGGTCAGAGTCTTCCGTTCCTTGGTCGTCAGTACTTCCCGGTTGTAACGGGCCAAGTCAAACCCAACCAAGGCCACCGGAACAGCCGTAACCAGCACCAGTGTGGCGGCAATGGGATAGGTCAAGCTCGAGTTGAAACGTGCCAGCAGTTTCATGACGTCACCGGCAGTATAACGAAACCCGGGGAAACGGTCATAAAATCAACGGTGGCTCGAATAGCGATCATCGCTGGCGAGAGCTTCGTACTCTTCCTCAGTGGCGAAGGAGGCGACATCTTCGTTGCCGCAGGTTTGGCAAAATGTTTCGGTAATCTTGCCGTCTTTCCATTCGAACACGTAGGTTGGAGTCTCGCACTCCAGGCATATCAGGTAATCAGGCGTTGCCATGGATTGAGTTTAACCCAAACCGGAGGAACCGGAACCAAAGGAGAGCAATTAGCCCAGCCTCTTGCAGAAAGCCACAAGAAGAGCAGCCACAAAAAGGCACGAAAAAGCACAAAAACGGGAACAAGAAGAGGGCAACTTGTTCATTCATAAAGAATTACAAACCAAGGCACTGTTTTTGTGTGTTTCTCTTCGTGCCTTTTTGCGCCTTTTTGTGGCTATTTTTCTCCTCTTTGTGGCGTTGCCGTTGGGTTTTGCAAGCGCCTGAGCTAAGAGCTAACTGCTTATAGCTTTTCCCCATCTCCCCCCAAACTCATGTAAGAGATTTAGGGTTTCCTCTGACCCAGGTCCAAAAGTTGAACCAATTCCCTCCTGTCGATGCCGCGAATGATGTTTTCGGTTGGCGCCACAACCTCCTCGAAGAGCGCGATTTTGCGCCGGATGAGATTGTCGATCCGTTCCTCGATGGTGTCACGAGTGATCAACTTGAAAACCTGAACGAAACGCTTTTGGCCCATCCGATGGACTCTGTCCGTAGCTTGATTCTCCTTGGCGGGGTTCCACCAGCGGTCGTAGTGGATGACGACCGAGGCGCCTGTCAGGTCGATGCCGACCCCGCCTGCGAGCAGACTGGCCAGCAAAACCCGCTCATGCTGACCGGAATTGAAACGCCTGATGATCCGTCCTCGGTTCCGGGTTGCTCCTGTCAACATCAAATGGTTCACATCCTGATTCTTGAGGTGACCTGACAGGAGGTCCAACATTTTGACGTATTGGGAAAAGACGACGATCTGCTGACCGCTATCCATGGCTTCATCAAGGATCTCGTCAAGGATTTCGAGCTTGGCGGAAGATCCCTTCTCGAGACTCGGTGCATCGGTACCCAGGGTGGAGTGGTCGCAGACCTGCTTCAATCGGGTCATCAACGCAAATATATGGATGAAGGGAATGTCCTGGTCGGTGTCTTCAAGGATCGCCACAAGGTCGGAAACGGCCCCGGCGTGGATCTTGGAATAGACCTTTTTCTGTTGAGGAGTCAGATTGCAGTAACGAAGATCTTCGACCTTCTCCGGGAGGTCGGACAAAACCTGTTCCTTGAGTCTGCGAAGGGTGAGCACTCCGAGCCTCCGCCGGAGCAAAGCCAGTTGTGGCTGTGAGGGATGCCGATACGTCTCCTTGAATTCCCTCTCCGAACCGAGATATCCGGGCAGCACCAACTCGACCACCGACCACAGCTCGAGCAAACGGTTCTCAAGCGGTGTTCCGGAGAGGGCGACTTTGAAATGGGCTTGTAGTTTTCTCGACGAACGGGCCGCCTTGGTCCTGGGGTTCTTGATCCTCTGGGCCTCGTCGAAGATGGCGATGTCCCATTGTTGCGGAATCAACTCTTCGGACGAGCGGACCAGGATGTCGTAGGTGGTCACGATGACTGGATTGTCCGAAGAGGCCAGCGGCATATGACGGTCGGTGCCGTGGAAGACGTGGACGCCGAGTCCGGGAGCGAATGTTGTCAGCAGAGTGCACCAGTGTTCGAGCACACCTCGAGGACAGACGACGAGAACGGTCGCGTCCGGACGTGCTTCCCGGACATGGCAGAGGAGCCCCATGACCTGGTGGGTCTTCCCGAGCCCCATGTCGTCTGCCAGCAGTACGCCGACGCCGGCCTGATGCCGCTGTGACAACCACCTCACACCGTCGCTTTGGTAGGGTCTCAGTGTCGATTTCAGACCAGGAGGAGGCCCTGGGTCGTCGGCTTCGGCGCCGCGGAGGAGGGCCGCCAGGCTGGTCAGATCGAATTCCTCCGACTCGACGGCGATGTCGGTCTCGGCTACCAGGCGGATAAAGGCCAACCGATCACCTTGAAGACCCGCATCCAGGCCACGGCGCGGTATTTTGAATCCGGCCTGTTCGAATATCGACAGATCCGGGGCGTGAACCAATCGTCCCTCGATGCGGGCGAATCCCGCCTTTCGAAGGTCGAGAGCAGAGACCCAGTCCAGTGGGTGTCCTTCGGCAGTGAATGACGGTCGGAGGCGAATCTTTCCTCCCTGATCTCGGCCGACCACCAAGGAAGCCGGCCGCGGGACGACGGGTTGCCGGAATTCGGCCAAGGCCCCCCTCGGGAGGTACCAATCGTGCTGCCTCAACTGTGGATGGTCGAGACTCAAGAATCTCAGGGCTTCCCGTCCGGACAGGAGCTGTGCACCCTTGCGGTGGAAGGGGACCAGGGGAGTCGGCGGGTCCAGAAGTCGGCACAGATGTCGCCCGACCCGTGCCCAGCGCCCGTGGATTCGTCCTACCAGTTCGGTCGCGGCGAGCACTGATCGGTTGCCCAAACGGTAGCCGGGTTCCAGGCGGATGCCGTCTTCGGTCCAGGCGGCCGCCAGCACGGGGTGGAGTCGAACCTCCGAAAGTTCCAACTGTTCGAGTTCGCCCTCCAGCACCATGCGCCCCATGGCTTTGAGGACCGGAAGGGCGCTGGGAAGCACGGTCGCGCTGAAAACGACGATACGGTGTTCGCCGGACGGGAGTGTGATTCGTATGTGGACTTCTTGACCCGAGAGGCGAACGCTGGCCGTTCCGGTTTTCTGAAGAGAGAGCTGCAGTTCGAGCGCCGACCTGAGGTCGGGACCGGTCAGGTGACTGAGGTCGACCCTGTCCTCGGCCGACCGTGCGGGTGCAATAAACGGATGTCTGGAGTGTGCCCTCCAGGCTGACCCCGGTCCCAGGCGAACCAGTGTTGCCCGGACATCCAGCCAACGCAGGAGGACGGCCATGGCGTGGAAGCACGGCGGCTCGACAGTTCCGCAGGCGGAGCAGACGGCCTCCAACCTCTGGGCCTTTTTGGGCTCGGGAATATGAACGGTGATCGTAGATCGGGCGAAGGCGCCTTCAACGCCCTCGCCGGACCAGACGATCCTCTCGGTCGAATGCTCCTGGTAAAGGCGAAAGGCTCTCTCCGCACTCACCCGATCCAGTAGACCGAGGATGTCACCGCGTTTCCATCGGAGCAGCGCGGAACTTGAGCCGCCGGCTTTGAACGCCGGATCCGAACGGGTCATAGCCTCTGATCATACCAAGATCCGGCTCGCGATGGCAGGGGGAATGGCTGGGCAGTTTTGGTAATTGCGCAAGGAAGCCGGGAGGCCGGGACGCTGGGGGATGGGAAGAGGAAAGGCTGGAGGGTTGCACAGGGGAATCGAAAAAAAGTCCCCGGACGTTGCCCGGGGACAGGGTGTCAGGAAAGAACTGAAATTCAGGCCTCGGTCTCCTTGGCCTGTTGCTGCGCTACCTGGGCGTGGACCTCTTCCATGTCAAGCCCCTTGACCTGGCCGAGGATGTCTTCCAACGCCTCTGCGGGCAGCATGCCGGGTTGTCCGAAAACGCCGACCTTGTCCCGGAAGACCATCACGGTCGGGATCGAGCGAATCGCAAACATCGCCGCCAGTTCCTGCTGTTCTTCGGTATTGCAGCTGGCGAAGACGGCCTCGGGGTGCTTCTCGGCAGCGGCGTGGAAGATCGGTTTGAAGGGCTGGCAGGGGCCGCACCAGGGCGCCCAGAAGTCAAGCAGGACGATGTCGTT
>JBDLIO010000050.1:0-8826 GCA_039714865.1 Acidobacteriota bacterium
CCTGGCTTCTGACCGAAGATCTCAATTTCGAGGGTATCCAGACAGCAGTCAACAGCAATGCGATCCTGGGCGCTCCCTACACCGAGGACGAAGTGGCCAATGCACCGGCTTTGGCACGGGAGCAGGCAAGAGGGATCGCCGAAGGTCTGGCCGAACAGGGCGGCAAGGCCGGTCTCGAGGGCAAGAAAATCATCGCTCTGATCGCCTACCTGCAGAGGATGGGAACCGACATCAGCAAACCCGAGCCGGCGCCGCCACAGCAGGCTGAACCCGTCACCGAAGACGGTGTGCCGACCTTGGAACCGGCCTCCGCTGAAGAACCGACAACGCCGCCCGCCGAGGAGGCATCGTGAGCCTGTCGGATGTTGTCTCAGGCGCAGGGCTCCATTCCTGGTCGGAACTGGGCCTGATCGTCAGCTTCGTGACCTTTGTGGCCCTCTTGATCTGGCTCTTCGTCATTCGGCGCGGCCCGGTCTTCGAACAAGAAAGAAATTTACCTCTTGAAGATGATCCGGTTGCCGCGGCTCCACGAGGCCTCGACACACCAGACGCTCCAGCAAATGCGGAGGAGGTCGAAAGCCAATGACCGACCACCAGAACGAAATTCCGATCGAAAAGACCGAAGATCAGCTGCTCGATCACGAGTACGACGGCATCCAGGAGTACGACAATCCTTTGCCCCTGTGGTGGAAGGCTATTTTCTGGGGCAGTATCTTTTTTGCGCCCCTCTACATCGTCTTCTTTCACTTCGGGCCCGGCACCCTGCCAAACGACAGATACGACGCAGTCATGACTGCGTTTTACGACAAACAGGCGGAAGAACTCCTGGCCCTGGGCGAGATCACCGACACGACCCTGGACGGCCTCAAATTGAGTGACTCGATGATGGCGACGTCAAAAAAGGTCTACTCCGCTCGCTGTGCCACCTGCCACGGCGTTTTTGCCGAAGGCGGAATCGGCCCCAATCTCTGTGACGCCTTTTGGCTGCACGGCAACCGCCTGACGGAAATCTATGACACCATCGTCGATGGGGTTCCGGACAAGGGCATGCTGGCCTGGAAGAAACAGCTGCCGCCCGGGCAGCTGATGGCAATGGCCGCCTATGTCGGCACACTTCAGGGCTCGAACCCTCCCAACCCGAAACCACCACAGGGCAAGGAATTGGATCCCGCAGGCATGGTCGTGGTTGAGGAAGCGGAGCTGGAAGAAGCAGCGGATTCGGTCCTCGATGCCGGCGCCGAAGAATCAACCGAAAGCGCCGCTCTGTCGTCGTGATTCGGCATAGATCCTCGTTGGCCAGAGGCCGATAATCATAGTATTCTAATCCTCCGATGGGATTGATCAACGCTCCTCAACCGACCGAACAGGTCCTCTCTACCCTCAACCGGGACGGCACCCGCCGCTGGCTGCGCCCCAAGGTATCCAGGGGCGTGCATTACCGTCGACGTTTTATTGTCGGCTGGGCCCTGATTGCCACTTTCATCCTGACGCCTATTCTCAAGCTGAACGGCTACCCGCTGATCCTCCTCAACATCCCGGACAGAAAATTCCACATCTTCGGGGCGACCTTTCTGCCGACCGACACCTTCTTCCTGATGCTGCTGCTCTTCAGCATCTTTGTCGGCATTTTCCTGATGACCGCGGTCTTCGGTCGCGTCTGGTGCGGCTGGGCCTGCCCCCAAACGGTCTACATGGAATTCCTCTACCGGCCGTTGGAGGTCTGGATTGAAGGAGGACGCTCCAAACAGCTGAAAATGGACAAAGAGGGGGCCAACGGCCGGCGAGTCCTCAAGTACATTGTGTTCTTTTTCATCTCGGCCTTTCTGGCCAACACCTTCCTGGCCTATTTTGTCGGCTGGGATCAACTGCTCGGCTGGATGGCGCAGCCGCCGACACGCCACATCGGAGCGTTCCTCCTGATGTTCGGCACAACGGCCCTGATGGCCTTTGATTTCGCCTACTTCCGTGAACAGACCTGCATCGTCGCCTGTCCCTACGGCCGTTTCCAATCCGTGCTTCTCGACCGCCACAGCCTGATCGTCGGCTACGACCCCGACCGGGGCGAGCCGAGGGCGCCGATGAGAAAAGGTGCAAGCGATCAGACTGGGGACTGCATCGACTGCAACCTCTGCGTCACCACCTGCCCCACCGGCATCGACATCCGCGAGGGCCTTCAGATGGAGTGCATCGCCTGCACCCAATGCATCGACGCCTGCGACGCGGTCATGGCCAAGGTCGGCCGGGAAAAGGGCCTGATCAGCTACACCTCTCAGGAGCAACTCGAGAGCGGCAAACGCCGTTTCTTGAGGCCTCGGCTTTTCGTCTACTCCGCGATGTTGGCCGTGATGTTCGGGGGACTGGTCGTGTCGCTCGCAGGCAAGAGCACTGCGGATGTCACGCTCCTGCGCGGCCTCGGCGCGCCCTTCAGCCAACTGCCTTCGGGAGAGATTTCCAACCAGATGCGGTTGAAGATCACCAACCGAAGCGGTGAAGAACGTCAGTACCACTTCGGACCTTCCGATACCAGTCTCGAGTTCGTCGCGCCGGAGAATCCCTTGACCCTGGCAGACGGCGAGACTCAACTGACCGCCGCCTTCATCACCGCGCCGCCTTCGGCCTTTGAAGGCGGTGAGATCACCATCACGATCGTCATCGACGACGGCGTCGACTTCCACTCCGAACGTCCCTATCGGCTCCTTGGCCCGGACACTGGAGGCACACAATGAAACCCGAGGTTCGCTGGCCGCTTTTCATTATCGGATTGTTGGTCTTGCAGGTCGGGCTCGGGGTTTTCTTCTTCTTGAAGGCCACCTCGGACCCCAGTTTCGCCGTCGAAGAGGACTACTACCAAAAGGCGGTCAACTGGGAAGACAAGCAGGCCCAGGACCGAAAGAACACCGAGTTGGGATGGACCCTGGAGCACTCGATCGGCACGATCAACGACGATCAGTCGACTCGCACGCTGACGGCCGAACTGATCGGTCGTGACAGCAACACCATCACCGGCGCCACAGTCCGGGTCGAAACCTTTCACAACGTCCGCGCAGGCGAGATTCTCAGAGCTGAACTCCAAGAAACGGGCCCGGGGCACTACGAGGTCCGACTGCCGATGCTGCGGCCGGGCCTGTGGGAGATTCGCTTCACCGCTGAATTGGGCTCGGAGAGGTTTACTCACACAGCTCGAGAGCACGTTGTGGGCCTCCCCGGGCGATGAGCGCACTGCTGGGAACCGTGTTCCTGGCAAGCCTCGCCGGGAGTCTGCACTGCGCCGGAATGTGCGGAGGCCTGGTTGTTTTCTATTCGGGGACTGACGCGACGAAGGGCGTGCAACGACTGATCGCGCACGGCGTCTACAATGCCGGCCGACTGATCGGCTACCTTCTCCTGGGGGCAGCCGCAGGAGCGATCGGTGGCGTCATCAACCTGGCCGGGTCCCTCGCCGGACTGCAACGCATCGCAATGCCGATCGCCGGAACCATGATGATCCTCTGGGGACTCGGCGCCATCGCCCAGATTCGAGGTGTCAAGCTCTTCGGGCCCTCTTCCGGGAGCGGACGATTCTCGCAAATGGTCCGCAGGTCCTTTGCGGTCGTGGCCCGCCGGCCTCCGGCCGTACGGGCAGCGGCGGTCGGTCTGCTCTCAGCCCTCCTCCCCTGCGGTTGGCTGTGGGCCTTCGTCATCACCGCTGCGGGCACCGCGTCAATCCAGGGCGGCCTGGCGGTCATGGCGGCATTCTGGGCCGGCACCGTGCCGATCCTGCTGGCCATCGGCTTCGGCGCCCAGGCGATGGCACTCCCCTTCAGACGCCATGCACCAATGGTGACGGCCATTCTCCTGGTCGTCATCGGCGTCGTTGCCGTCGTCCGCCGGCCCGAGACCACCACGTCGATTCTGTCGAAGATCCAGAACAAGGGCGTCAGCGCCGAAGAGCGAATCAAGAACCTGGATTCCGGTGAGATGCCCTGCTGCGAAGAGGAACCGGGTGAAGAATCTCCTACGGCTGTTCCGGAAGACCGTCAATAGCGGGTCTGCGACCGTCCCCCCTCCCCTGCCCGAGCCCGTTCCCGAATCAGCGTCCGGGTCGGTTCAGCGGCACCGACGGCATTTGTAGGGGCGGGTCCCCATGCCCGCCCGTGTTTGGACCTCACAGCGCTCCCGAAGGCCGGTATTGGAATCCAGGGGCAGGGACAGTGGGCCGCATCAGTGGACAACGCCAGGATCAGTTGGCAGGTACAGCATCAGATGACAGCGGCCGCGACAGACACCAGCATCGGCGTCCGGGTCGGCGACAGATTCAACGGTACCGCGAGCATGGTGTCCGCCGTGTCGTTCTCGTAGACGGGATAGCCGGTGGGCGGACCGGCCGCGATCGAATCCACCACTGGCGAATTGCATATGCCTCGGCCAAAGAGGTCGATACCCACCTTCGGCTACCAGCAAACCCATTGTGGGGAGCCAGGCGTCCCGCCTGCATCCGGTACAGTCCGGAGACTGGTCGTCCCTGGCAGGAAGAGACCACCGAAGCGGCCCTGGTCTACTGATGAACGACCCCATCCTCTCCCCCGAAATCCACCGCCGGCAGCAAACGTTCGTACCACTTCCGCGGCCCGAAGAGCTTCCACTTTCGGTCCTTGCCGTCGAGCTTTACCGCCGTCGAGAGGCCCCGCAGCCCGAAGAAGAGGATCCCATCGCTGCCACCTTCGAAGAGTTTCAACCGGCCTTCCGCCTCGAAGCCCTCGCCGCCAAGCACGAGGTCGTCGAAGACCAGGCCACTGCTTCCGAACTCAATCCTCGACCGACCTCTCACGTTGTCCACGGTCAGCGGCCGCTTGAAGAGGCGTGCCAGCCAACTCTTTTCAGCAGCGTAGGAGACCAGGGGCCAGGTGTCACTCAGGGAGAGCGCCACGTCGACCCCGACACCGAGAGGGTACCCCATGGTCACGGTGCCCTCTGTAAGCAGCACCGAGGCCGACCACCCGGATCGCTCGGAACCGTCACTGCCGAGCACGCTCATCTCGTCGATCTGCAGCCGGCTGCCGGCGATCTCGAACACCAGGTCTTCGAGATCGCCGCTCGATACTCGGACGTCGAGGTCGAGATCACCCCTGACAACCGTCTCACCGATCTGCACACCAAATCCCGACCCACGGAGCTGAAAATCACCGACCCCTCGCCCTGAAGCCAGGTCAAGGTGCGCCTGAACGGCGCCTTGACCCTCGGGCAGCAGAAAAACAGTGGCGGTATCCGAGATATAACGGTTGAACATACTGAGGTCACGAACCTCCGACTCCGGCAGATCGAGGGTCAGCTCGAGGCCTTCGAGAACATGGTCGAAGTCAACGTCGGAGCCCGAGGCCGTGATGTGGAGGCCCGGCCCTAAAATCCCGTTGCCGGTACTGCCGAGGCCACGGATCTCCAGCTCATCAAGAGTCACGGCCTCCTCGCTCAACCTGAGCTTCACCGAACCGACCAGATCGTTGAAATTCAGGATCTCCGCCAACCATCGTTTTCCCCCTTTTCGGGACACCAATTCGACCAGGGGACGAGAGTCATCCATCTCCACGTCGATTCTCGTTTCGAGAGCGAAGGGTTTGCTGAGTTCGAGCTCACCGTGCGAAATACCCACCCTGGCCCACCAGGGATCCGCAGCCGCAACCTCCGATTCCGGCCAATAGACCTCGTCGATCGTCACCGAGGTACCGCCGATGTCGTAGTGCTGAGTTTCCAGGTCGCCCCGGTTCAGTTTCACCTTGAGGTTGAGATCACCCACCGTCGTGGTGCCGCCGAGGTCGAGCTCAATGCTCCGCGCCGACAGCTCAGCTTCGCCCGTTACCAAGCCGTCCGCTACCCGCATCCAGGCACTGACCATTCCGCCACTGCCCGGTCCGAAGCCGAGGCCGGCCTTCTCAGGGATGTAGGAGTTGAACGCTGCCAAATCTACCAGTTCCGACCGCGGGAGTTCGACGGCCAGGTCGAGATCCGTGAAACCGCCATCCGTATCCAGTTTGAGGCTCGATGCCGTGACCTCGAAGCCGCGCCCCCGGAGATGTCCCGCCGCGCTGCCCCGCCCACTGATCTCGAGGTCGTCGAACCTCAGAGCTTCCCTGTTTGCAAAAAGTCGGGCATGCACCGACACATCTTCGATGTTGAGCAGGTCTTCGAGGCGCATCCCGGCTCTCTCCGCCGGCAGATAGGCGGCAATCAGCGGCCGGGTGTCCCTCATCCACACGGTCACCGAAGCGTTCACCGAAACGGGCTCCGAAAGCTCGGCAAAGCCCTCCTCGAGGCGGATCAACGCCCCCCACTCATCGCCCGGCGGCCTCGGCTCCCCCGGCAGACTCACTCGATCGAACCACAGTTGAGAACCGGAGAGGTCGAGGAATCGATCCTCGATATTGACCCCAGGCAGCTGAAGAGAGATCCCGAGGTCGGCGTTCATAGAGAGGTTGCAGATCTCAAGGCCGACTCCGTGGGCGGTGACCTCGGCGAAGCCCTTGAACCACCCGTCATCGATCTCAAGCCGGCCCGACACCGTCCCGCTGGAGCCGCTGTCGAGCCTCACGCCGGATCCCTCCGGGATGTACCGGTTGAACACCGCGAGGTCAGGGACTTCGACACCGGCCAGATCGAGTTCCATGGCCAGCCCCTCGAATCCTCTCATGGGGTCCAATCGAGCAGATGCCAGGCTCACCACAGCGCCCTCCCCACCAAGCAGGATCCTGCCGAACCCGGAAGCCTGCACCCCCAAATCCTCGATCTGCAGTGCCGACCTGCCGAGTTGCATCCTCGCTTTGGCCTCGAAATCCTGGGGGTCGAGCAAACCGGCCAGGAGACTGACTTTCTCACGAGGGGAAAATGCGGCAACCAGAGGCATCGTGTCACGGAGCCCGAGCCCGACCCTGGCCGACAGCGAGATGGGGGCTGCGAACTCAAGTCGCGCCTCGTTGAAATTGATCCAGGCCCACCATCCGTCTCCCGAAAGGGAGTCACTGCGATTGAAAGCGAGGTCCTGGATCTCAAACCGGGATCCGGAGAGATCGAAGGAAAACTCCTCTGGATCGTAGCCTCTGATTCTGAGGTCCAGGATCACGTCACCGACAACAGGGAGTTGGTGGAGCACCGCGGCGATTTGCTTGCCTCGCAAGCGCAGCTCACCATCGCCCGCACTCTCCGAGAGCTCGAGGTGGGCACCGACAGCAGCTTCAGTGTCCGGAAGGAAGGTCACTGGAAGGTTGTCCGGAATGAACTGATTCAAACCAGTCAGGTCGCTCAAAAAGCAGTCCGGCAAATCGAGGAGTACCGCGAGGTCAGAAAACGGATCAGCAAGGTTCGCCAACGAACTGAGGGCGTTCAGCGAGAGACGACAGGGCTCGCCGCCAACGATTGGCTCGTGCTCCGGGCGATCTTGGAGCGGCGTACCCTCGTCGGTGGAGCGGTCCGTGCTCCGCCGACCCGGCGGAAGCACCGACCGCCCTCCTTCGGCAAAGCCGACATGGCTGATCTCGGCCTGAAAAACCGCCTGTTTCCCCTCGCTGACAGCGATTTCGATGACGCCCCGACCAGTCATCTCGAAGTCCCGCAGGCCTACCACGATCCCGTTCGAATCGAAGGACATGGCGCTCTCGGAAGTAACGGCCCCACGATCAATGTCGAGCGTGCAGTCCACATTTCCCCCGCCCTGGAGGCGCAGGTTCGGAAGGCGCCTGAAGTAGAGATTGAGGAAGCCGAAGTCCGCCACCGCACCCGCCAGGTCAAGGCGCGCGGTGATCGACGGCAGGAGTTCCAAAAAACTGCGCCCTCTCGTCATCGTGGGAACAATGGCGCCCCCCAGCCTCACCTCGAGATCCCGACCCACGTGGTCATCACCGGTGAATACCTGGGCGACCGGAATTTTCAGTCCGGCGCGCGGAATCTCGAGTTCGCCGCCTACCGCAATCCTCAGGTCACCCTCGACCATTCCGTTCCCCGCGATCCGGTGCGTGCTCAGCCACAGTTCCGCCACCTGCTCGACCTCGATGCCGTCCAGATGAATTCTCCACGGAAACCGCCTCTTGGGCCGCGGTTGAAGCTGCTCCAACGGCGGTCGGACTTGGGGCATCCCGGGAATCACCGGCTCGAGATGTGCGCCCTTCCAAATGGGTTCCCCCCCGATACGCTGGCGCCGAATCTTGAACCGCGCCCCCGCCCCCTGCACCCTGGTGGCATGAAACCTCTTGAGGAACAGCGCAGTGAGATGAACGTCGACCGACGCTTCGTCGAGATCGAACCGCCACTGACTGGTCCGGGCCTGGCCCTGCATCGAAAATTTATCCACATGGACGCGGCCGGGCAATAGCGTCCACGCCCTCTCCCAGCCGATTTGGAATTTCACCGGCCTGCGACTGATCACTGTCTCGAGCATCCCGGTGCTGAGCATCACGTTCGCACCTGCGAGGTAGAGCAAGTATGCGGCCGTGACGCCAATGAGAACGCGGCGAGCCCACTTTGTGATCGATCTTTGGGTCACCTATGGAGTCTAACCCGGCGGAGCCGGAACCAATAAGTCCGGCCTCCGAGGCAGGCAGGGAGAAATTCAACACAGAGACACAGAGGCAACCCAAGGGCCCTCCCGGCGTTCGCCCGCCCTCTTCGCGGGCTGGAGCAGAAGACCTGCCCATCGCCGTGGACGCAAGGCGTCCCATTGAAGTTCAGGCCTTCGGGTCCGCCTGTTGGCGTCCCCGCTCGGCGCATTTCCCTCAAGGGCGGCAGTGCTGGAAATGGGAAGACGTCGCCCTTGAGGGAAATGGCCTCGGCGGCCTACGGCCTGGGCCGAGACTCGATCGCCGA
>JBDLIO010000051.1:0-8771 GCA_039714865.1 Acidobacteriota bacterium
ATCAGGAGTTTGGCCCGCGAGTCGAGGTAAAGTGCGGCCTGCTCAGGGGACTCGTCGCCGACGCCCTCGGCCAGGATCTCGAGGAAGGCGAGGTCGGCTAGAACCTCGGCCACGCCGCTGTCGGCGTCGATCTCGGCGTCGGTGCGAAGTCGGCGGGCGTCGAGGGACGCCAGGTGGCGCCAAACCTCTGCGGCCGTCACAGCACCGCCATCGTAGACGGCAACCGCGTCAGACGGCACCCCTGGGCCGCACGCGGCAACCGGAATCAAGGCGCCCAACACGAGCCAGAGCACGATCAGTTTGTCGGATGTTGGTGGGATTGACAATTTTATCTCCGCATTCGTCCCTTGGGGCCGGAAAGATCAACGACGCCAAGATTTCCCCGCCCTGGAACAGGTTGCCACAGAATGTGATGGACAGACAAGAACGGCTCAGACCAATTGTGGTCTGAGCCGTTGGTTGGACCACGACATCTATGCCGCTTCAGCGCGGCGAGCTGTCTCAGCCGAGTTTCACTGCACCTCGAAAACCATCAACTCGTCCGGGATGTTGGTGTTGACGTTGGCGATGACCGATGCTGCGGAGACCGTGCCATATTGGTCCCCACAAAAGCTTGGTGTGAACGGACCCGCAGCCGCAGCGCCGGTCCCATTGAGGCAGTTGAACGGCTCGGTAGGCGGGGCGGTCCAGTTGCTGGCGGTGGTCTGCAGGCCGCCATCGGCGGTGCCGTTCCAGAGGCCGCCGTAGAAGTTGCCGGTGGCGATCTGCGGTGGTGTGCTCAGAGGAACGTTCATCCAGACATTGACCGAGCCGGCGACTGCGAGTTCACGGCTCAGAACCCCGCCGGCGGTGTCAAATACGCCCACGCCGTCGAGCACGCCTGCAGAGCCGGTCCCGGTCAGACCGTCGAGCCTCGCGGGCATGACGTCGAGAGAGGTCACGGCCAACGGATACCAGCCGGCGGTGGGTTTGAACAGATTGGACATGTAGAAATCCCCATTCCAGGAGTAGAATGCCGCTCCGCCTGCGCCCCAGTAGTCGATGGTCTGTGGTGCCCTGTCCGGGCTCTCTACGTTGGCAGGCCTGTCGACTTTCTCTGCCTTGGACGGGCCAACGGCAAGCGCCACCGCGCCGACAAGAGCCACCGCGACAAAAATAAACGCAATCTTTCTCATGAAAAATCCCTCCTTGCCTTTATCACTCAGTCAATTAGTAACTCAGAAACCGGTCCTTTGTTAACCGATAGAAGCTCGTACCGAATAGATGGCGGATGGATTTCGGAGGGCGGTTAAGTGCCGTTCGAGGCGCATTCGAGGCGTACGGGCCCGGCATGGTACAAAGAACGGCCTTGACGGCACCCGAAAGGCGCCGCTGACTCTATTCGGTACATGCTAGGGCTGAGCTGCACATCAGAACCAGGATCATGGAACTCCCGTCCGGAAAACGACCGTTTCGCTTCGTTGCTCGACTAGATTCAGAATTGCTGGTACAACAGATGAAGAGTTTCCGAAGTGAAAAACGGGGCGGTGACCAGCCGACCATTTGTCTCAACGACGAACTGGGTTTACAGCAGGCGACGGTGCCCATGGTCGACATCATCGCCCTCGATGAGGCTCTGAGCCGGTTGGAGGAGCTGGACCCGCGCCAGAGCCGGGTCGTCGAACTGAGGTATTTTGCAGGCTTGACCATCGACGAGACTGCTGCCCTGCTGGGTGTGTCCATCAGTTCGGTCAAGGACGACTGGAGAACGGCCAGGGCCTGGCTCTATCGTGAGTTGCGGCGACGGTAGGGCAATGAACGACCGCGAGTCATTCCGCCGGATGCAGAAGATCTTCATTCGTGCGAGTGAACTCTCAAAGAGTGAGCGGGCGGCCTATCTCGACGACGCTTGCGCCGGCGACCCGGCGATGCGGGCCGAGGTCGAGGCGATGTTGGCGGCGGATCGTGAAGCCCGCGATTGGCTCGAGCAGCCTGATGTCCTGTGGCAACCGGATCAGGACTCTTCTTCCGGCGAGAAAGAGCCCGAGATGATCGGTCCCTACCGACTGCTTGAAAGACTGGGGTCGGGCGGCATGGGTGTGGTCTATCTGGCGGAGCAGACCGAACCGGTTCGCCGTCAAGTGGCCCTCAAGCTGATCAAGGCCGGCATGGATACCGAACAGGCAAAGATGTCGGTGCTCGACATCGATACCCGGACCGATATCTATTCGATGGGGGTGTTGCTCTACGTGGTGCTGTCGGGGGGCTTGCCCTTTCCGTCTCGGGAGGTGCGTCCAGGTGGATTCGAGGCGCTTCAACGTCATCTTCATGAAGAAGAACCTCCGAAACCGAGCACCCGGGTGTCTTCGATTGACGAAGGCGGGATCGAATGCGGTGTTGACTCAAGAGTGCTGGCCCGAACACTGAAAGGGGATCTGGATTGGATCGTCATGAAGGCGATCGCCAAGGAGCCGGATCGGCGTTACCAGTCGGCCTCCGAATTTGCCGCCGATGTGCGTCGGTATCTGAACGACGAGCCGGTCCTGGCGTCGGCGCCCGGCACCGCCTACAGGCTTCGGAAGTTCGTGCGCCGACACCGTGTGGCGGTATTCGGTGTTGCTGCCGGGGTCCTGTTGTTGCTCGGCGGCGTGGTGGCGACGACCTCCCAGGCGGTTCGAGCCACCCGGGCCGAGCATGAGGCTCGTATTCAGGCCGCCCTCGCGGCCGAGGTCAACGAATTTCTGGTTTCGATGTTGGCCGAGGCCAACCCGGCAAATCACCCGGCCGGGCGAGAGGTCACCGTTGTCGAGGCCCTTGAAACGGCGACGCGTATGGTGGATTCCGGGGATCGTTCGCCGCGGCTGGAGGCCGAGGTTCGGCGGGTGGTCGGCGAAACCTACCATTCTCTGAGTCGCCACGAAGAGGCTGAAGAACAGACTCGTACAGCACTGGAGATGCTGCAGGCCCTGGAGCGGTTTCGCAGGATCTACGGTGAACAGCATCCGTGGGTGGCGGTAGCGACCTACAACCTCGGCTCCACACAAACGGATGCCGGCCGCCCGGCTCAGGCCCTGGTCAACCTCGAGAGGGCGGTCGACCTCGCCGCCGGGATCTACCCCGAGGGGCATCTCAATCTTGCGGTTATGAGAGCGAAATACGGGGAATGCCTGAGCCGTCTGTCGCGCTTCACCGAGGCCGAGGCAATTCTGGTCCCGGCTCACACCGTGATCAACGCCCAGCTCGGTGACGAGCACTGGCGAACCCGACAGGCGGCCGAGATGGTGGCTGAGCTTTACACCGGATGGGGCAAAACGGAAGAAGCGGATCGCTGGGTGGTTTCTTCAGGATCCTGAGCCCCGCCTGATCTTCGAGTACGAGGTCGCCGTCTCAAGCGGTGCGGCGGTGGAGGTTACCGAGGGTCGGTCCTTGCTGTATGGGGGCAGGGTGCTCCCGAGTTTTCCAAGCGTGGAAACAGTGACCAGAGCCGATGGCCACTTTGAGTCGGTCTATTCGCAGCCGATTCCCGATTCTGCGGCAACCGGGGTTTATGAAATGCGAGCTGAGGTCTGTGTCGGCGGCCAGTGCATCTCCCGGCAGGTCATTCTGGAAGTGACCCCCTGACTGGTTTCTAAAGTGGACAAATTTTGCCCCTCGCAATCTCTTTGCCTGCTCATCCTGGGTATGTGTCTGACCGTGTGTCTGCCTTCTCAGGCCAGGGATCTGGATAGAGAGAGAGCCACTGCCGCCGAGATTAGGCGTTTCAGATGCCTGACCGCCCCTTCTGATCAGAGTGAAGTGTGACCAGCATGGCCGATAAGCTACAGTAGCAAACCATGGACGGTTTTTCCGCCCACGAAGCTCCTGGCTGGGCCGCCCTGGCGGAGGGATTGGTCCTCCTCTCCGCAGCCCTTGGCTTGGGGGCGGTGACCTCGCGGCTGCGCCTCGGACCCACCGTCGGCTATATCGTGGCCGGAGCAGTGCTGGGGCCCCACGGCTTGCACCTGCTGGGGGACGTGCCCGGTCTTGATTCGGTCACGGAACTCGGGGTCACCCTGCTCCTGTTCGCCATCGGACTCGAGTTTCCCTGGCGAGTGCTGCGCAGCCTGGGGCGGGGCCCGATCCTCGGTGGCGGCGGCCAGATTCTCCTCACCGGCCTGATTGGGTTCGGGATTTCCAGTGCTCTTGGGGCGTCGCCCGATACCGCTATGGCTATTGGTGCGGTGCTGGCATTGTCGAGCACCGCGTCGGTCCTGCGCACCCTGAGCGGGCGAACGGAGACCGATACCGTGCACGGTCGGCTGACTGTGTCGGTGCTGATTCTCCAGGACCTGGCCCTGGTTCCCTTGCTTCTTCTGGTTACGGCGATGGGGCAGGCCGGCTCGCCGGGTGCCTTTGCGGTGGCCGTAGGCTCGTCTGTCGGGCTGACGCTGGTCCTCGTTGCGGTTTTGATGATCTTGGCCAGGGTGGTGATGCCTCGGGTGCTCGCCGCCACTTCGAGTCTTGCCCACCGGGAACTCGCCATTCTCCTCGCGCTGGTCACTGCCATCGGCGCCGCCTATTTCGCCCACCTTCTTGGGCTATCGCCTGCGCTGGGGAGTTTCCTCGCCGGCATGCTGCTGGCCGACTCTCCGTTCGCGATGCAGTTGCGCTCCGACGTCGAGGCGCTGAAGGCAATTTTCCTGGCCCTGTTCTTCGTCTCGATCGGCTTCCTGTTCAATGGTGCCTGGGTGGTGCAGCATCCGGTCCAGGTGTTCCTCGCCACCGCCGGCGTGCTGCTTCTCAAGGCCCTGGCCGCCTCGGCCTCCCTGATTGTTTTTGGTGCACCCCGCCGGGCTTCGTTTGCGGCGGGGATTTGTCTTGCCCAGATCGGCGAATTTTCCTATATATTGGCCCTGCAGGCCGGCATCATCGGACTCTTCACCCCAGACATCATGGCCCTGGTCGTGGCCTCGCTGGTCCTGACCTTGGGCGCCACCCCGCTTCTGATTGCTTTGGGGGCGCGTGTCTCTCTGCCTGCAGCGAACGTCACACCGGGAGAAACCCGGCAGGATGCCTCGACTCCCCATCGGTTGGTGGTGGTCGGTTTCGGCCCTGCGGGTGTAGCCGCAGCCACTGAGGCCCGGCGATCGGGGCGAGAGACCGTGGTCATCGAACTCAACCCAGGCCTGGTCAGCCGGGCCCGCGCCGAGGGGTTCGAGGTCCACCTTGGCGATGCCACCCACCCGGAAGTGCTTCGGCACGCAGGGGTCGGTCATGCGGCGGCAGTGGCGGTGACGGTCCCCGACCACCGCGCCGCCGCCCGAATCATTCACTTGGCCCGCACCCTCGCTCCCGGGGTCCTGGTGGTTGCCCGGTCGCGTTACCACCTCCACACAGAAAGTTTGCACGACGCAGGCGCCGATCACGTCGTGGACGAGGAGTTCGAGGTAGGGGCGATGTTGACCCGGCTGCTGTGCGAGCAGGTCAAGAATGCAAATTGATCCTCGTTTGTGATCAATTTGAATCAGGACCGATGCCGGAGATCACACCAAATCGAGACGCCGGGCGACGCCTACGGCCTCGACCCGGGAGTGGGCGTCCAGCTTGTGCAGGCAACGGGAGATGTGGTTGCGGACGGTGGTGGGACTGGTCATCAGCCATTCGGCGGCAAGAAGATCAGGTCAAAATCAGGCCGATCAGACCGAGGATGAGCACGATGAAGGCGGTGATCAAGGGAGGCAGCAGACGAGCGGTCCAACGGGTACCACGGTGAGGTTCCGTTTGGTCTGTCAGACATGAAGATTGGTGTTCCATTGCTCTGCCTCTCCCTGACCTCGAGGGGCCGGCAGGCAAACCTGCCGGCCCCAAAATGAAATCGTCGTCAGCTCTCCTGGTGGTACTTGGCGAGATGCTCTTTGATGTACTTCTTCTGGTATTCCATGGGCATGGTGCCGAGTTTGGCTTTGAGATCGAGTTTTCCACCCTTGCGCAGTACGGTGTATTTGGCCTTCGAGCCCGGTTTGAGCTCGCTCCACGCCTTCTTGACGGCCTTCATGTTGTCTTTGGAATAGTCTTCACCGTTGATCGCCATGAGGACATCGCCCTCTTCGAAACCGGCCAGCGCGGCAGGTGAATCCGCAACGACTTTGGTGATCGTGTAGTGACCATCTTTCTTGCTGTCCATCTCGATGCCGAGCCACGGCTTCTCGGCAAACTTCTGGAGCATCTTCTTTTTGCATTCCTTCGGTGTACCGTCGCATTTCTTGTCACACTTTTCGCCGGCCAGGCCGGGAACGGCCATTGCCATGATCAAAACGGCGACTACAATACAAAGACTTCGTTTCATCGAGACCTCCACTTTCAAGCGATCGGTTTCGGAGACGGTCCCCTGCGTCCGTTCCGTTTGACGATGGCGCCGGGCCGAAGCCGGCAGGGGAGGCAGTGCTTGTTCATGTTTCCAAGATCGGGCACGCAGATGTCAATGTCCTGACCGTTCCGTCAAAAGCTGCAAAAGATGTGAACGAGTTGCAAAAGACGGCGCCAAAGGTTTTTCGGCGGGTTATATTTGGAATGGGTCAGAGACGGAGGGAAACGAAACCGTGGCACCTTCAGGCATTGACAAAGCGAGCGCCCGCGAACTCCGGGCCGTCGAACGCCGCGTTTTTCGGAAGAGAATGGCGTTGTGGGGCGGCCTGGTCGCCGTCATCGTTTCTCTGGTGGTGTTGCTGGGCCTGCAGTCGTGGTGGTTGGCAGATCTGGAAGAAAAGGCCGCGATCGCCCGCAGGGTAACAATGCGCAATATCCTCGATACGATCGCCAAGGACGTGTACGTTCACTACCTCAAGATTTCCGAGCGTGCACTGAATTTGCCGCCCGAAGTCTTTGAGCCGGAGGCGCTTGGAAAGACCAGCTTTTACTTCAAGAAAAAGGAGATCTTTGGCGCCAAACGCCTTTTTGTGGTTTCTTATCCGGTCCATGGCAAGACGTTCTTCTATGAACCCAAGGGGCCGTCTCTCGTGATCCCCGAGTACTCCGACGAAACCCTGGCAGTGTGGGCGGCGACCGCACCGTGGAAAATTCTGGTCAAGAAGGGCGTGCAGCAAAAAACAACGGTTTTCAGTGTCGATGAACGCGATCCGGCCAACCGGATCATCGTCAATCCAATCACCGACGAGAATTGGGAGATCGTTGGTCTCGCCGGGATGATTGTTGATCAATCGTTTTTCGAAGACGAGTTGCTCCCTGAGGCGATATCGGCTGCGCTTCATGAAATGGCGGCATCAGGGGATCTCGTGATCACGGTGCGTGATCAGGAAGGGCGTCAGGTCTATCCGACCCATGTCAAGACGCCCAAGAAGAAGGACATCGTCTGGCGTAATTTTCATTTCGTGTTCACCGACTGGACCATGGCCATTCAGGGTCAGTACGCGGCCAAGGAAGACTGGGCGCGCACCAGTTTTGTCTTCAACATGACGCTGTCTGCATTGCTCGCGATCGTCGTTATTGTTGGGCTCTCCTTCTCCCTGAGAACCGCGGTTCGCGAGATGAAATTGTCGACGATGAAGAACGATTTCGTCTCCAACGTCTCACACGAGTTGCGCACTCCGATCTCTTCGATACGGGTCTTTGGCGAGTTCATGCGGCTCGGCCGCGTCAAGAATTGGGAGAAGGTGCGGGAATACGGCGAGTACATCGAGACCGAGAGCCGGCGGTTGACGCAATTGATCAACAATATCCTTGATTTTTCGAGAATCGAAAGCGGCCGGCGGGTCTACCATTTTGAAGAGGCCGATCTCGAAGAGGTCGTCAGGGAAACACTGGCGACCTTCGCGGTACGGCTGCGCAACAGCGGTTTTGACGTCAGTTTCGAAGCCAAGGCTGAGTTGCCTCTCGTCGATATCGACAGCAATGCGATCGACCGAGCGCTGGCCAATCTGCTCGACAATGCGGTCAAGTACTCGAACGGCGACCGAGAGATCCGGGTTGAACTTTCGAGGAGTGGTGACGAGGCGATCATCTCGGTCGAGGATCACGGCATGGGCATCCCTCGCAGCGAAATCAAAAGGATCTTCGAGCGCTTCCATCGTGTCAGTACAGGCCTGGTCCACGACGTCAAGGGCAGCGGCCTCGGCCTCTCGTTGGTACAGCACATTGCCGAGGCCCACGGCGGTTCGGTCTCGGTCGAGAGCGAAGTCGACAAGGGTTCGACCTTTAGGCTGCACCTGCCGATCACGATACGAGGCTCGAAAGACAAGGAGGTCTCATGAGCCACAGAGTCCTGGTTGTGGAAGATGACGAGGCCATGGCGGTTGCCCTGCGAGACGGGTTCGACTACGAGGGCTACGAGGTCCTGGCGGCGCAAGACGGTGAGGCCGGGCTCGCCATGGCCCGTTCTGAAGATCCGGATCTGATTATTCTCGACGTGATGCTGCCGAAGATGACCGGCCTCGAGGTCTGCAAGAGCCTGCGCGCCGACGGCAATGCGGTGCCGATCATCATGTTGACGGCTCGGGGACAGGAAATCGACAAGGTACTCGGCCTCAAACTCGGCGCCGACGACTATGTGACCAAGCCCTTCAGCTTCATGGAGTTGACCGCACGGGCCGAGGCCGTACTGCGGCGAAGCGGGAACTCATCGTTGGGCGGTGTGGCCGGAGGAATACTGACCTTCGGGAATCTCGTGGTCGATTTCGACCGGCACGAAGTGCGTAAGGCGGGCGAAACGATCGACCTCTCACCCCGTGAATTTCAGTTACTGGCGTTCTTCATCGAGCATCGCGGCCGGGTCTTGTCGAGAGAGGAACTGCTCGACG
>JBDLIO010000052.1:0-8753 GCA_039714865.1 Acidobacteriota bacterium
CCCACGGCTCGTAGGCCAGCCAACTCCAACCGACACTGGTCCAGTACCAGCGGCCGGCGGTGTAGGGACGCCAATCGGCAGCCACCGTGGGCTGCCACGCCCAGGTCGCCGAACTGTCGAGGTAGACCCAGGTGCCGTAGGCATCCAACTGCGAAGCCTCGCGGGCATACTGGCCATCGACGTACTCCGCACTCCTGCCGGCGCCAATCCCTCTCCTGGCCTGGACCCAGCGGGCAAAATCGTCCCGATCGGTCAGACGGCTCTCGACCGATGAGACCCGACCCCCACCGATCTCGCTCGCGGAGGTCGCCCGCAAAACCACACCGCCCATCGACGTAGCGGCCTCGGCAAGACCTTCCCAGACCTCGACCCACAAGCCGCCGGTCCGCAAGACTTCAACTCTGAAGACGCCCGGTCCCTGGAGGTAGACCGTTTCCGATGCGCCGTCGATCCGTGTTCGGTGCAGTTGCTCGACGGTCGCCGGCAACTCCAGCATCATGGCGCCGTCGGCAAGGAAGAGCACAGTGCGATCGCCCCGCGTGTCCCGGCTGAAGGCGACCGAGTCCAGCGAGACCGTGGTGTACTCATCCATCCACAGCATCGTCCCGTCGGCCAGGATGGCCTCCATCCGCGCCTCACGAGCGGTATCCAGACGATCCCCGCCCACCAACGGCATGTTGATCACGGCTTCAAGGCTTTCATCGCCCCCGGCCGGGAAGACCGTTGCGTAGCGTTCAAGGTAGGCAATGTAGCTCAGAGAGGTCGGATCGTCCTCAACCGAGGCCATGCCCATCAGGGGAGTCATCAATACAAGAACAATGGTGAAGAGGTTGCGAGTCATGGCGACCTCCTTTCTGACCCTGGTTACTGCAAGGAGCGTTCCAACTCCAGGATCCACCTCTAGTGGTGTGGTGGGGTACCCTTGGCCCTGAAAAGAAAACGGAAGGGGCACACCGGAAAGATATGAATACGAATTTCACCCGTCGCGCCGCCCTGCTGATCACCCTGTTCACCGTTGGATTCATCGCCGGCCAGCTGACCTTCAGCATTGACATGGAGGCAAAAGCGAAGGCAAGAAGGGCGACCCTGATAGAAGGCACGGTCCATACCGACGACAACCTGAGACAGCTGGAACAACTCCGGGAACTGGGCTACGTTGACGGGACCGTGGATTCCCAGCCCGGGATTCGAGGGGTCGAGTTGCACGACCCGGCTCGCGCCTTCCCCGGTCTCAACTTCTACAGTTCCCGGATTCGCACGTCGGCGCAACTGATAGACATGAACGGCGAGCAGGTCCACGGATGGAACTACCCCGGAGGTGACGGCTGGGAACACGCCGAACTCCTGCCCAACGGCGACATCCTGGTCGTGGCCAACGAGGCCAGCGTTTTCAAACTCGACATGAACTCGAACCTCCTTTGGCAGCGCGACCTGCGCGCCCACCACGACCTGGCGGTACGATCGAACGGCGACATCTACGTTTTGGTCAACGAAAAACGAAAAGATCCCGAAATCCACCTTGAGGTTCCGATCATCGAGGACTCGATTCAAATACTTTCAGGCGACGGTCAACTCAAGGATCGCTTCTCGATCCTCAAGGCCCTCCGCTCCTCCCCATACGGCTTTCTGCTGGCCAGTCCGACGGACCTGCCGGCAAATCAACTCGAGGGAGAACGGCTCCACCTCGACATGCTCCATACCAACCACATCCAGGTTTTCGACGGCTCGCTGAAAGACCGTTCGCCCCTGTTCAGCGAAGGCAATCTCCTGATTTCCATGCGAACGATCAACACCATCGCCATCATCGACGGCGTTTCCAGAGCTGTCATCTGGGCTTGGGGACCGACCAATCTTTACCGGCAACATCACCCGACCCTGCTGGAATCGGGCTCGATCGTGCTTTTTGACAACGGCCGTCACCACTCCCAGATCATCGAAATGGACCCCCTCACTCTCAAGATTCGCTGGCGTTATTCTCCGCCGCGGGGCTTTCTCTCCCGGTTCCGGGGCAGTGTGCAACGACTGCCCAACGGCAACAGCCTGATCACCGAGTCCGACAAAGGGTACGTCTTTGAGATCACGCCGGAGAAGGAAACGGTCTGGCGGTTCGCCAATCCTGATATCGACGAGAAAAACCTCCGCATCGCCATCTGGCGCATGACCCGCTATGGCCGCGAGGAATTGCCGTTTCTCGAGGAAGTTACCCCATCGTCACATCATGCAACCGCCGGTGCGGCAACGAATGCCAACTGATGGATCGGCGGTATACGCCTCCTGAGTTACACGCTTCGCAATCGGTCCATCTCAACCGTTTGTTGCTGTTGCCGGACCTTGATCAGCGTTCCTGGAGGGTAGAAACCAGACCTCAGAGTCGCATTTGCATAGGTGACCGAGCCCGGTCCCATCAGAACGCCGGGATTGAGCACGGTGTTGCAGCCCGTCTTGCAACCATCACCCAGGACGGCGCCGAATTTCCGTAAGCCCGTGTGGATCACCTGGCCGCCCGCCCTGAAGACCACTTCGCTCCCGATATTCTTGACGTTCGAGAGAATGGTTCCTGCCCCGAGGTTGACGTCCCGTCCGAGCAGGGCATCACCGACGTAGGCCTGATGCGGCGCCTTGGCCCCGGGAAAAAGGACCGAGCCCTTGACCTCGGAGTGCGCACCCACCAGGCTGCCCTCGCCCAGAATCACGTTTTCTCGAACGTAGGCGCCCGTGCGGATCTGCGCCCCATCGCCGATGACGGCCGGCCCGACGATCACCGCTCCCGGTTCGATCCTACATCCTTCGCCGATCGCAATCCGATCGCCCAACAGGTGCACGCCCGGAGGAAGCTCCGTACGAATGTCCCATGCAGCCCAGGCCTCGAGATAGGCCTTGAGACGATCACCGAGAGCCGACCATACACCCTCACCGGATACGAAGAGGGAGCCATGCCGGAAATCCCCGATTTCAAAGAAGTGCTCGTGACTGAAGTCTTGCATGCTGCTCATTATATCCATTAACCTTCCAACTCCCCCGGCCTTCCCCACTGCACCACCAACACTGTCTGGTCGTCGTGAGCCTGCTCGCCGCCGGAAAAGGCCGAGACCTCGTCGAATATCAGCTCGACCAACGCCTCCGGATCCAGATGCCTCGAACCGACTACAAGGGTCTCGAGCCGGTCCATCCCGAACTCTATTTCACCGGTTCCATGCGCCTCGGTAATGCCATCCGAATAGGCTATCAGGGTGTCGCCTTCGCGAAGATGACAGAGGCCTGCGGTGTAGCGGGCGTTGGGAAAGGGTCCCAGGGGCAGGCCGCCGATCGCCAGATGCTCGATCTCCCCCGAGGCCCGAATCAACAGGGCCGGCGGGTGTCCCGCGCTGCAGTGGATCATGGTGCCGTCGAGATCAATCTCAGCCAGGAAGAGCGAAACGAACTTGGTCGCCATCCGACTGCCGTGAATGATGCCGTTGAGCCGCTCCAGAGTCCGGCCCAGCTTGTACTCCCGGGACAGGCCCATGCGCAGACCTGTGAAAACATCGCGGACCTGCAAAGCCGCCGGCAGGCCGTGTCCCGTCGCATCGGCGACAACGACGCTGAAGGCCGTCTCGTCCATCGGGATCAGATCGTAGAAATCGCCGCCGACGACCTCCGCGGGCAAGCTCCGGGCCGCCACGACAAACTGGCCCGGCGCCTCCATGTGCCGGGGCAGAATCGAGGTCTGAATCTGACGAGCGTCTTCCATCACCGCCGCCATGCGTTCCTCGCGAAGCTGCTGATTGATCGCCAGACGAACGATGTTGAGAGTGGAGACCAAATCCTCCCGGTTATCTTCGTGGGCATCCACGTCGAAACTCAAGATGAAGTTCCCGCCGTCGACGATTGCGGTCGCAAAGACCTCCCTCGTACCCAGCAGGCTCTCGAGACCGGGGTCCAACTCAGGATCATCCCGGTGCATGACCAGGGTCCCCGTCTCGAAGAGGCGCCGAATCGGGGCGTAGTCCGGATCGACACGCTGGCCCAATATCGTCGCGCCCGCTCCGCCGAAAGTCGCCACCAGTTCATACCCCTCGTCATCGAGGCGGTAGATCCGGCCACCGATAAGACCCAGATCGTCGGAAAAGGAGGTGGCCAGAAAATTCGCGGTTTGCTGGATGGTCTGCAGAGGCGTTGATCCGGCCGCGATGGTCTCCAGCGCCCGTTCGATCCGGTGATACAGGGAAATAGTCCGTCTCGGCATGGCTGGATCATGTCACGAGGGACCGAAATCGACAAGACCGCGTAACCTCAGCGGACTCCCGGACAAGTTCCGTGTAGAATGCTCGACCGTCGGCGCTCCAGTCGTCGGCCCGGAGGAAGAATGAAACAGATGACCTTGATAGCCCGAAGCGGCCTGATGTGCCTCGCGCTCTGCGCCGCTGTCGGATGTACCGGCCAGGAACCCCCGGAGGCCACCGCACATGCCGCCGTTTCGGCACCCCAAAAAGGGAATGTCCAGTGGGCCGGCACCTGGGATGCCGCTCTCTTCAGGGCTCGATCGGAAAAGAAGGTCGTCCTGGTGGCCTTCTATGCTGACTGGTGTATCTGGTGCAAAAAACTCGAAGACACGACCCTTGCCGACAACTCGGTCGTCTCTTTTCTGGCAGAGAAAACAGTCCCCGTGCGGCTGGATGTTGATGGCGACGGACAGGAACTCTCGGAGAAATACCGGATCGATGGGCTCCCGACAGTTCTGGTGCTCAGGAATGACGGTACCGAACTGGGCCGCATTCCCGGTTATCTGCCGGCCGAGGGATTTCTGGAGAGGATCCGGGCGCTCGTCGGCTGAGAGAAGAGATCCAACGCGAAGGCACAAAGGTCTTGGCAGAAGGGCACACCCTCAACCCGGTCCGCCGTGGCGACTTTGCGTTTCTTCCTTTGCGTCCATCGCGCTCTTCGCGGTTCAACTGTGTTCTTATAGCGGTCTAGTTTCTTCTGGCCTCTGCCTCGGCTTTTTCTTCTTTGATCCGTTCATCGGCCCGGGCCAAGGCCAGGAGGTCCGGCATCGGTTCGCCGATCCGTGGTGTGTAATAGGCCTGCTGGAAGGGCCAGGGCAATTCCCAAAGGCCGGGCTCGTCCCCTTCGCATGTCACCAGGGGCTCGGTCCCGTCGAGGAAAGCTTCCAAAACGACCTGGCTTTGACCAGCGCACGCCGGAACTACCAAATGACCCGAATACCAGTCCACCGCACTGAAGACCACCCCGGCCGGCACCGGGAACCTCTCGGCTCTTGCCGCCTCGTCCAGCGTTTCCAAGTAGGCCTCCATGAATCGAATCCAGATCGGCAGGGCCGCTGCGGCGCCGGTCATTCGTTTTCCGATCGGCGCCTTCTTGTCCCTGCCGACCCACACGCCAACGGTAATGCGAGGCGAGGAGCCCACGAACCATGCGTCGGAGTAGTCGTCCGTCGTTCCAGTCTTGCCCGCGAGGTGGGCATCCAACGCCTTGGCCTTTTGGGCGGTGCCCCGGTCGATAACTCCCTCGAGTACATGAAGGAGGAGATAGCCGGCCGCGGCAGAGGCTTTCCGCTCGAGGGTTGGGTAAAAACGCTCCTGAGATCGCCCATCCCGGTCCCGAACCTCTGAAATGAAGTACGGCGTCGGAACCTCCCCGAGATTGGCAAAACCGGCATATGCCCTGACGACATCGATCAACCGGACGCCCAGTGTTCCCAGGGCGAGAGACGGATAAGGCCTCAACGGAGTGGAAATACCCATCGCCTTGGCGGTTTCCACGACTGCCTGGCCCCCAACCATATCCTGGAGTTTGACTGCACTGGCATTGAAGCTCAGCTCGAGAGCCCGCCTGAGGGTCGTGACGCCGAAGTACTTCCCGTAGTAGTTCCTGGGGCAATAGGTCAGCTCCCCTGTTCCGTCGGGGAACAGGGCTGGCCCGTCAAAGACCGTGTCTGCCGGCGTAAAACCTCGTTCGAACGCCGTCAGGAATACAAAGGGCTTGAACGCGGACCCGCACTGGAGCTTGGACTGGATGGCACGGTTGAATTCCGACCTTTCAAAGTCGAAGCCTCCAACCATCGCCAGGACGGCGCCGGTCTGGTTATCCATCGCCAGAAGGGCACTCTCGATCTCCGGCTCTTGCACCAACTCAACTCTCAGTTTTTCATCCGAACCGGCTTCCGGCAGGACCTCCGGGAGCCGCACCAACACGAGGTCTCCCTCCTCAAGGATCCTTCTCAGTGAAGAGACCCGTGTCCAGGAGGCATCGTCAAGCTTGAGTATTGCCTCAAACCCGGCAATATTCAGCCGAGCAGTCGACCGCTCGACCGCCAGGACCACCGCCTTGACCATCGACGACGGTTCGAAAATCAGCCCGTCCCAAGAAGGGTGTTCGTAGGACACCGCATCGGCCGCCCGACCGGAAGCTACGATGTTGGGCGGCTTTCTGTAGCCCAACCGGGTCGTGTCCAGTTCAACCAGGCCCTCTCTGACGGCCCGTTCCGCCGCCCGCTGAAGGACCGGGTCCATCGTGATGTCGACCTTGAGGCCGGCTTTGTAGAGGGCGTCGGTCCCATATCGTTGTTCGATGGTCTTTCTGACGTGCTCCACGAAATAGTCGCCGCCGACCTTGCGCTCCCGGTGAATCGAAACACCGAGCTCGCTATTGACTGCGACCTCGTAGGCCTCCTGGTCGATGAATCCCAGCTCCAACATCTGGCCAAGAACATGATTTCGCCGATTCCGGGTGCCCTCGGCGTTCTTGATCGGGTTGTGGAGACGCTCGGGGTTCTGAATCATCCCGGCCAGCATGGCTGCCTCTTGAAGTTCCAAGTCGGCCGCGGGCTTGCCGAAATAGACCTGGGTCGCGGCCTCGATGCCGTAGGCGCCCTGCCCGAGGTAGATCTGGTTGGCGTACATCGAGATGATCTGGTCCTTGGAAAGGCGTTTTTCCATATCCATCGCCAGAAACATCTCCTTGATCTTCCGAGTAACGGTGCGTTCTCGGCTGAGGAAGAGGTTCTTGGCCATCTGTTGGGTCAGGGTCGAGGCGCCCCCACGGCCACCCAGACGCCCGGTTTTGATTGAGCCAATGACCGCCCTGAGGATCGCCGTTGGGTCGACACCGCCATGGGTATAGAAATTGGCATCCTCGATGGCGACGATCGCCAGCTTGATGGCGTCCGGGATGTCCTCCGGCGGGAGTTCAACGCGTCGCTCCAACGCGAAACTGCCTGAGGCACTCCCGTCTGCGGCAAAAATATGGGACGTTGTTGCGGGTCGATAGGTCGGCAATTGGTCCAACTGCGGAATGTGAAGGACCCGCGCAGCCAGCCATCCGACGAAGGCCCCGACAAGGCACCCGATGACGATCGCCCAGACCATTCGCGTGAAGAACTTGAGCATGCGCGACTTCATCGGGGAAGGATAGAACGTTCAACGTCCAACGTCCAACGTCCAACGTCGAATATCGAAGGTCGCGCCCATGGACTCTTGTAATGGATCGACATCAGTCGAAATGATCGTCCCCGACTTCCGTTGAGAGGTGCGGGCTAACTGTCTTCCTCCGGCACGAGCCCACCTTCAGGCCGATCGAGGGCGCCCTTTCGTTGCTGCTTTGCCAGGTAGTCGTAGAGAACGATCGACCCGGCCACCGCCAGATTCAGACAAGGAACGAGACCCCATTGAGGAATTTGTACGACGATTTCTGCTGCATCAATCAGACTCCGAGGCAATCCGTCCCGCTCAGCTCCCAGGAGGAAACACGGGTTTTCGGGATATTCCGCCTCGAACAAACTAACGGCACAGCTATCCAGTTCCACGGCCACCAGGGACCAACCCCGGTTGCGAACATGATCCAAAAATGCATGCTCGTCTTCGAGGAAGGTCACATCGGTGAAATCCTGGGCGGTCTTGGCGGCCTCAATGTTCCACTCCCGATCACCGACAAGAATAACTTCTTCTGCAGCCGCCGCATGAGCCGTACGAACCAACGTCCCGACATTGTGCTCCTTGGTGGTATTCCACCCGGCGATGGCCATGGAACGCAAACCACGCCTGTAATGGGCCCGGCGGCGATCCCTCCGGTCCAGGCGACGCTGATGGTCAAACTCTACCTTGGTGGTCATACCTCGTCTCCGTTGCCGAGCGGTTTCAACAGAATAAACGAAATCCCGCGAACGCGGGATTTCGTGATGGCGGGTGTACCCACCCGGGCCTTCGCAGAGAGTAACGCGGCTACGAGGTCCGACCAAAACCCGCGGCCCGGAATATCCGGACACTTTCAATATGTGTCCAGGATCACCCGGTGTCAAGTGTGAACCGAAACATTTCCGGAACCAGCCGTTGATCCAGCGTCGGTTCCGGGCTACATTAAACCTAAGATGAGCAATTCTCAACGGCGTTCTGCCCATGAATCATCATCTTATGTTCTACAAGGGAGGCCTCCATGCCATCGAATATGCGAGTCGTTGCTTCAATACTGTTTGCTTTCATCCTGATTTTTTCTTTCGGGTGTTCCAGTACCAAACCCAAGGCGGAGAGCACCGCACCGTCAGTTGTTGAAACCACACCAACGCCTGCGCCCCAGCCTGCGGTCGATGAAGAGTACGTCACCGATGGCGGCGCCGAAACCGTTGTTTCCGAACAGGCCATCATCGAAGACCTCCCGGCGGACCTGGTCAGCCTCAACGCCCGTGGCTACCTCGATGATGTGTTCTTCGAAACCGACAGCTACGCCATCGACGAAGTCTCCCGGGAACACCTTGCGGCCAA
>JBDLIO010000053.1:0-8732 GCA_039714865.1 Acidobacteriota bacterium
ACGACGTTGGAAAAGGTGATGGATCGTTTTCGGAACGAGCCTCAGACGCAGGAGCACCCGATCGTTCTGGAGCGAATGAACCGCTATGAAGTGACCTATTCGCGCGTTGCAAGTCATGACGGTGAATATCGAGGTGTGTTGTGGCTCTCGCACGATATCAGCCGGCGGAAGAAGCTCGAGCGGGAGTTGATGCACGCCGAGCGTCTCGCCGGCCTTGGCCGAATGGCCGCCAAGGTGGCGCACGACATCAAGAATCCTCTCAATGCGATCCAGGGGGCTGCCCATTTTCTGCAGCAAGATGATGGCGAATCAGGGCACTCCGAGGAACTGACGACGATGATCAAGGACCAGGTGAGTCGGATTGCCGCCTTGGTCACCCACCTCGATGAGCTGACCCGGCCGTTCGAATTGACATTGGAGCCGGTCGATCTCGACAAGGCTATCCGGGAACAACTGAGCGCTTGTTCGGTCTCCCATCCAGAAATCCAATGGTCTCTCGATGTTGACGATGGCATCGAAGGACAGGTCCGGGTTGACCGGACGTTGCTGGAGCGACTGGTGTGGAACGCGGCTGAGAATGCCTGTCTTTCGATGGGCGGCCAAGGACGGCTGGAGATCCGTATCCTGAGGCGACATGAGGAGGATGCCGGTTGGGTCGAAATCGAGTTCGAGGATTCTGGGCCGGGGTTCCCGGCCGAAGTGCTGCAGAATCTCTTCCAGCCCTTTCTGACGACCCGTGAGAACGGTACCGGCCTCGGCCTGACGATCATGCGGGAGATCTGCTTGCTGCACGGTGGTGATTTGATGATCGAGAATATGGATACAGGGGCTCTGGTGACGGCCCGATTGAGTGCTCGATGAGCGTCAGGGTTCTCATTGTCGAGGATGAGACCGCCGCGGCGAGGGTGATCGGCCTCAACCTCGAGCGTGAGGGGTTCTCGACTCGATCGGTGGTGACCGCCGCCGAGGGCTTGCGGTTGATTCCCGACTTTCATCCGGACGTCATCCTGACGGATTTCCGGATGGCGGGCATGAACGGCCTGGAACTGATGATCGAAAGTCGGCGGGAGTGGCCCCTGATTCCGGTGATTCTGATGACGGGGCAAGGTGACGAGCGTCTGGCCGTTCAGTGTATGAATGAAGGAGCTTTCACCTACCTCGCGAAGCCTCTGGACTACAACGAACTGGCCTTGATGTGCCGTCGGGCGGCCGAGATGCACCAGCTGCGTTGTCGTCTTGACCTCGCCGACAGCCTCGAGTTGGGGCATGGCCTGGTAGGTGAGGCGCCGACTATCCGTCAGTTGCGAAAGTTGATCACCGAGGTGGCTTCGACCGACGTCACGATCCTGGTCCGGGGTGAGACCGGGACCGGGAAGGAAGTCGTCGCGCGGGCGATACATGCCGCCTCCGAGCGTTCGAAGGGTCCCTTCGTCGCCATCAACTGTTCGGCCATCCCCGAGAGTCTTCTGGAAGCGGAACTCTTCGGCCACGAGAGGGGCGCATTTACCGGTGCGGACCGTAAACGTCCCGGCCGATTCCAGGCGGCGTCCGGGGGAACCCTGATGCTGGATGAGATCGGTGATTTTCCGGTGGCCCTTCAGCCGAAGTTGTTGCGGGTCTTGGAAGAGAGAACCGTGACTCCGCTGGGGGCCGACCGGTCGTTGCCTGTCGATTTTCGGCTGGTCACCGCCACGCACCAGCCGCTTGAAGAGCTGGTCGAGCAGGGGGGGTTTCGGCAGGATCTATTCTACCGCCTCAACGTCGTTCCGCTGGTCATTCCCCCCTTGAGGGAGAGGCGGGAGGACATCCCGCGTCTGGCTTCTCGGTTTGCGGGCCGGATCGCTACCAAACACGGCAAGTCGATTCGCCATTTGACGCCTGAACTGCTTGAGTGGCTGAGATCCCAGCCGTGGGAGGGCAACGTTCGGGAATTGGAAAACGTCATCGAGCGGCTGGTGATCTTCTGCAGCAATGGTGTCTTGCACCTTCCCGAGGAGGGCATCGAATCCGCAATCCTCCCGCCCTACGGTGAGGAGAAGGACCGGGTTCTGGGTCTTTTCGAGCGGCAATACCTGTCGACCGCGTTGAAACTGTCCAAAGGGCGCCTGTCCGAAGTCACTGTCCGGACCGGGTTGTCGGCCCGCCAACTTTACAATCTGATGAAGAAACACGACCTGGAAAAAGAAGATTTTTTTGTCGTATAGGATTCCCTCATTGCCGACATGCAGGCCCTGAAGGATCTGCCCTTCCTGTAGGCGGGTCCTTCAGGGCCCGCGAAACGACAGAAGCCTGATGTCAATAAAAAAGACCCCCCGGTGACCCGGGGGGCAGAGAAAAAATAAACGAGGATCTTCTCAGGCTGTCAAAAGAGCCTGTCGGCAAACCGCCACGGCTTCAAGCAGAGGAGCTGAATGATCGTGATCTCGATCAATCAACGCCTCGGTCAGATCGAACAGGGCGGGCAGAGCGGCTCTCAAGGAACTGCTCTCCAATTCGACCGTTGACGGGAGGCGCAGCAGGCGGTGGTAGGCCGCCAGCAAGAGCACCAGCTGGTCACGCTGGGCTTGCCCGACGCTTGTGCCGATCACGGCTGTGACCTGCTTGCGCAGCGTACGGCACCGAGTGGTTCGGTCTTGCCATCCCTGGAAGAATTCCGGTTTGAGGATCGGCAGCTCCTCTGAACTCAAGATGTCCAATATCTCGATCAGGCTGAGGCGCTTCTTCTCCTCCCACAGGGCGTCACGTTCGACATCGAAGGCGGGCTCTCCGGCTTCGAGAAAGTCCCAGAACCAGTGGTCGAAAGTCTCCCGGGCCGGGCGCAACCGGTGGTGGGACAGCAGTGCGACCGCATGCCACCCCCAGTACAAGACGCCCTTGAAATCCATCGGTCCGGTACCCTGACCCAGTTCAGCCGGGATTCTCCCGAGGCTGTCCAGAGCGTTGTCAACCGTTGAGATTGTTGCCATATCAGACCTCTTTCTCCTGAGTGATTCGCCTTGAAGGGATCACTACTGGTTGTACCGTGCTTTGTACTCTGCGGCCAATGCCTGGGCTTCTTCGGGGCTCAGGCCCTTGACCCAGGCGTGGTCGGGTGAACTGAGCAGTTGATCGACCTTGGTCTTCCATTTCCGGCCCATGGCGTGGCTGTGCTCTTCGGCAGCCTCCACGACCAACGGCAGGAATTCGTTGTAGAAGTTGTGGGCGACCTCATACATGCCGTGCCAATGGGTATAGTCCGGTCCCATCATCGAGGCGCCATGGCGGGCCCGACGGCCTTCGTGGTGCCACAGTTCGAAGTAGACCCAGTCCAGTTCGGTCGAGAAGGGTGCCCCGCTATCGACAACACCGTCGGCGGTCAACTCGTTCATGATATCGAGTGACGGCTGACCGAACTTGTCGTTGTAGAGATTGACCAGATCGTCGAACTGTTGGTAGAAATTGTCGATGAAGTGGTCGTTGTGGCAGTTGCGGCAGGCCATGGTCATCGCCTTGCGGCGTTCTTCCCAGGTTTTGACCGAAGCGACTGTCCGCTCGACGTCCTTGGTCGTCAGTTTGAAGTTCTCGACGACCTTCTCATGGGTCATGACGACATCGCCGACGGCCGGAATCGCCTTGGTATGCGGGAAGTCTTTCTGGTAACCATCGGTGAACGTTACCTGATTCAGCTTCGAAGAGACCTTGGGTCTGAGTGTCCAACTGATGCGCTCTCCGATGTCGTGGCTGTTGCCGACCTCGACGCCCTGAGGTGTCATGTGGCCGGAGATGTGGCACGTGGCGCAGGTCGGCGCCGCTGCGTAGTCACGACCGAGGATCCACTCCTTCTTGTCCAGGGCCATTCGATCGACGTTGGCACGGTAAGCGATGCCGTGCTTGGACTCGTTGAAGATCTCGATCTGCGGGTGGTCCGGGCCCATGTGGCACTTGCCGCAGTTGTCCGGAGAACGTGCGATGCGAACGTCGAACGAGTGCCGGGAATGGCAGGCGTGGCAGGAACCCTTTGATCCGTCCGGGTTGAATCTGCCCATACCGCTGTTGGGCCATGTATTGGAGTCGATGACCGGTCGATTTTCTTTGCCGGTACGAATGATCTCGCCATTCTCGTCGCGTTCGAAGTCGATGATTGTGCCGTGGCACTGCCAGCAACCGTTGATGGCGTCGGCGGGGTTGTCCGGGGTACTTGCCGCCTTGATGGCCAGCACGTTGTCGAGACTCATGATGATCTCACCCGCACGAGCGTGGTGGGATCGTGAGAATTCCTCGAATTCACGAACGTGGCATTCGGAACAGTCCTTCGGTGTCACGAGAACAGACATGAAGACGCCTTCATGCATCCATCCGTCGATGTCGCCTTCGTCGGCTTCGTGGCAATCGACGCAGCCGACGCCGTAGATTGCGTGTTGGGAGTGTTCCCACTCCATCACGAGAGCGGGGTTGTCGGTGCGGTGACAGTCGACGCACCCCTTGTTGGTCTTGGTGACGACGGGTTCCAGTCCTTCTTCAATGCGGTGCCGTTTTGATTCCTGCATTGCCACAACCAACAGTGCGGCGAGAAACAGGAATGAGAGGCCCGCGACGATCCAGCGTTTCATGTTCAGTGTCATTATTCTCTCTCCTCCACTAATGTGCTGCGACGGCTTCCCAAACGGTCAAGCCGAGAAATGCAAGAAATGCGACGGCGCCGATCAGGACGACGATGCGGTCGGATCTGTTTCCAAGTCGCTTCTCGATCCAACCGTCGATGAACGGCCAGAAGAAAAGCAGGCCGCCCAGGAAGCCGGTCAATGCGACGCTCATCTTGAGGGAAGTCAGCTTGAGCAGTCGGAAGTTGAAGTAGAAGTACCACTCCGGTTTGATGTGCGCGGGCGTCGTGGTCGGATCCGCCTGTGCGCCGAGGCCGGCGGGGAAGATCAGGGCCAGGATGGCCAGCAGATACATCAGTAGCACCCCGACCAGGATTTCCATCGTCACATGCTCCGGCCAGAAGCGGAAGAAACGATTGTCGTCGGTGATGACTTCACCTTCGAATTGAAGCTCGGTGACACCGTGAAGCCGAATGACCATCACGTGCAGGCTGAGAAGAAGGAAAGCCACGATTGGGAGAATGGCAACGTGGAGCATGAAGAACCGGGTCAGGGTCTGTGCTCCGATCTCCGGTCCCCCTCGGAGGAAATCACCGACGTAGGGACCGATCACCGGCAAGGCCGAGGCCAGGTTGCAGCCGACGGTCGCTCCCCAGAAGCTTAGCTGTTCATAGACCAAGGAGTAGCCGGTGAATCCAAAGGTCATCGTCAGGCCCAGGAGCATGACGCCAACCATCCAGTTGAGTTGCCGCGGGTTGCGGTAGGCCCGGGTGAAGAACACCCGAAGCATGTGGAGAAACACCGCAACGATCATAAACTTCGAAGACCACATGTGGATCGACCGGATGAACCAGCCGAAGCGGACACCGTGTGTGATGGTTTCAACACTGGCGTACGCGTGGTCCGGCGAGGGCACGTAGTAGAAGGTCAGCATGATGCCAGTAATGACCTGCACCACGAAGAGGACCATCGGAGTACCGCCGAGGCAGAACCACCATTTCTTGAGGTGGTAGGGCACCGGCTCGGCACCCGCGTGCCGAAGCAGTTCCCAATCCATCGGGAAGAGTTCGTTGGCTCGTTCAGCCATGCCGCTGAACCTCGAAGAGGAATTGGAGCTGCTCATGCGTTCCTCCTCTTGACGTCTTTGACCTCAAGGTACACAACGCCGGCATCCGGGTTGGCTTCGACATTCATTGTGGCCAGGCTTTGTCCGGCATCTGCCGGTGGTCCGGCATATGCGACGCCGTCAGGCCGGAATTCGCCGTTGTGGCAGGGACAGAAGAAACGGTTGTTGTCCGGTTCCCAGTGAACCTTGCAACCGAGGTGGGGGCACGTGGAGTCGAAGGCCGTGAAGCCCTCCTCGGAACGTTGTACGAGAACCGGCGTCCCTTCAAGGTCGTAAAGGGTTTTCACGCCGCCGATCTCATAGTCGTCGATGCGCCCCGCATAGAGCAGTCGGGTCTTCGGGCGTAGGCGTTTCGGTAACAGGAACGCGAGTCCCTGAAGGCCGAGTACTCCGTACGCCGCGACGAGCCCGGCACCCATGGCGAGGGAGGCCAGGATTCCTCTTCGCGATGTTGTGTCGTGTTCGCTCATCACACCTCCTCCAAGGAACCCTGGGACGCAAGTCTCGTGCCATGAGGCTACGAAGGCGGGCAGATGTCAGGAAGTCGAGAAAAAACAACAATTTACATGGGAACTTGGACCTTACGGATGCAAGGGGACAACTACGAGGATGTGAATGAGCGGAAGGCCGGCAGAGATGCCTTTATAAATGATTGTATTCAAAAGATTTAGAAAAATTGGTTATCAGAAGGTGTCGAGTGCCTTGGCGCAGATGCACCGATGTGGACAATGATTCTCAGTATGTATACAAGGTCTTCTAATTCAATAACTTCTGTAACAATCCTGTGAAACAAGCGTTTGAGAATCGATGAGGGGCGCATCAATTCGGCAACCAATTGCCGATTGTGAGCGATGGGCAAACCGAGGTTTCTGAGAGGGATAGCATTCGAGTTCGAATCCTTTTCTCAATGTCGGCAATCCATTTCTTGTACGCCCTGGGGTGCCCGTGATGTGTAAATCGTAAAACACTGAAAAATAGAAAGTTCTCGTTTTTTTGGAAATTGGCACGAAACGTGAACTACGAGCCGATGTGCACCGTTTTCGGAATGGAGTATCCATAGATTTCAAGTCATTTCATTTTTTTAAATATATGGAGAAGGAGGCATCATGAGAAGGTTGTTCGTTTTTTTTGTTGCGATGGTATTAATTGCCCTTCCGGTCTTGGCCGACGGTGAGGATGACGGCCCAAAGGCCTGGCTGAGTTTGTCGGGCTTTTACGCCTTCAACGGATACAGTCAGCAGAACTTCTTCCTGGGCGCCAAGGGAGGGGCCGGCGGGGTTTCGGACAATGACGAGTACTCGATCCAGATGTTCCGCCTGATGAGTGAATTCGGGTATGGTGACCACGTCAAGGCTGTTGTCCGGGCCGATCTGGCCCAGGGGATTTGGGGGATCGACAACGACCCGCGCACGCCTCAAGACGGGGGATTCACCAACCTCTTCAACAACAAGGACACCAATTTCTCGGTCCACATCGATTGGGCCTACATTGATTTCAACTACCCCGACAGCGGTTTCCGCGCCAAGCTCGGGCGCCAGCATTATGTGCTCGGTCACAAGCTGGTCGTCGACCAGGACAACGACGGGATCTGGCTGTCGAAGAAAGCCGGTCCCGGCGCGTTGGTCTTCACATGGTCGAAGATGTTCGAGGGAATCGATGGACTTTCAGACAACAACGACGGTCCCCAGGGTGGCGCAGATGCCCGGGACGCCGATCTTTTCACCTTGACCTATTCGGTCAAGACCGACAAATGGAAATTTGACCCTTATCTGGCCTATTACAAGGACAGCGGAATCGACGATGGAGCCGCATACATTCCGCAGGGCTTCCAATATTTCAACGCTCGTTTCCGTCCTCAGATCACCGACGCCCAGGTTCTCGGATTTGCCTTCCAGGGTAAAGCCGGGATCTTCAGTCTCAAGGGCGAGGTGGACTACTTGACCGGTAACGATGACATTCAAAATGTCGATTCCGGGCCCAGACAGGTTCTCGACGTCAACAACGGCGACCTTGAGGGGTGGAATCTCTACCTGGACGCCAAGGTCGCTCTGGGCCCCGGCAAGCTCGGCGGCGTTTTCGGCATGGGCTCCGGTGATGACGATCCGATGTCCGGCAAGGGCAACATCAACAAGATCCGGACCAACGGTTTCTTCTACATCACCGAGGTGTGGGAAGACTCCGTGATGCCGGACGAGCTGGGCATTACGCCTCAAGGTCTGGGTTCCCCCGCATCCAGGGGCTATCGCGAGTTCGAGAACTCGACCCTGCTGCAGCTGAACTACACCTGGAATATCAACGAAAAATTGACCTACTTCGTGGCAGGAACCTATATCCGTGCGACCGAGGATATCTGGGCATGGTCGGGCGGAGACGACGGCATCGTCGGTCCGGCGGACATGGGTCCGGAAAAAAGTAACGATCTCGGAGAAGAGCTGGACATGAAACTGACCTGGAAGGTCTCCCCCGGTCTGGCGTGGATCTTCCGAGGCGGTTACTTTTGGGCGGGCGACGGCGCCGGCTACCTGATCAACGGCAACATCAATGCCCTGGAAAACGCATACGAACTTCGGACCACGGTCAAATTCAGTTTCGGTGGTCTGAGCTTCGGGAAATAGGAGGGGACGGATCATGAAGAAAAATACTACGGCCGGGATCCTGGCTCTGGTGGGGCTGATGGCCCTGGCGGGGTGGGGCATCGCCGGTCCCGCCGAAAATCCTGCGGCGCACCCGGAAGTTGAGGGCGCCGTGACGGCAGATGCCTGCGACGTTTGCCACCAGGAGGTAACCCCCGAGGTCTACGACGAGTGGTACCAGTCGCAGCACGGCATGTTGAATATCAAATGCTTCGTCTGCCATGGATCAACCGGGGAAGACTTCACAACAAAGCCCACCGCCGGTCGGTGCGTTGGGTGTCATGCCGATCAGGTGGAGACGACGGTTGTCGCCCCCTTCATGAAGGACAAGGGTTGCTTCACCTGCCATCCTGCCCATGCTCTGATGGCGCATCTCCCGATGGCCGTCGAGGG